>JAQGJF010000976.1 GCA_028290765.1 Tardiphaga sp. | reverse complement strand
CTGCTGTCGGTGCCGTGGCGGGCTTTCCAGCGCGCCACAAAGGCGCGATTTTCGCAGTTGTCGATGCTCTCGAAATACGCCGACGAGGTGATGCAGCCCACCGATGCCTCGGGGCCGATCAGCTTGAGTTCGGGCTCGCACAGGCTGCAGCTCAGCATCGGGATAATGAGGCCGGCGCGCGCCGTCGCCTCGTGCAGCGCCCGGACAAAGACGTAGCTGGATTCGCCGACCAAGGTGTTGAACACCACCGGCGGCTTGCGTTCGATGATCTCGCGCACGATGTGATCGACCGCGGTCTCGCCGAGCTCCAGCAGACGTTCGGCGAGGATGCGGCCGCCGGCGCTGCTGACGATCTCGCGAACCACCCGGTTGGTTTCCCAGGTCCAGACGTAGTTGGACCCGATGCAGAACACCTCGTTGGAGATGTGCTCCAGCATATGCCGCACCAATGGCACGGCGTTATGATTGGGCGCTGCGCCGACGTAAATCACGTTGTCGCTGCACTCGAAGCCTTCGTAGCGCGCCGGATACCACAGCAGGCGATCGGTGCGCTCGACAATGGGAATGACCTGCTTGCGCGAGGCGGACGTATAACAGCCGATGATATGATCGACGCGTTCTTCGCGAATGAGATCGTCGCAGGCGGTGTGATAGGCGGCGACGACGCCGCCGGGATCGCGCAGATGCGGCGCGAAGGTGAAGTCGAACGCGTCGCTCGCATTGATCTCGTCGATCGCCATCGACGCGCCCTTGAGCATCTCGCCGGCCATCATTTCGTAAGGCCCCGACCTTGAAAAGACGAGACCAAGAGGGACGGACGGCTTTGTCATGCGAAGGCTCGGTTCATATTGTCCGGAGGGGAAAGCATACACGATCCGCTGTCTTGTACCATCGATCGGCAGTGCGCGTCATTTGGGCTCTTGCATGCATAAAAAAGGGGCCGGTCTCGCATTGACAAGCCTCATTACGCTAAGACACAATCAATTCGTTAGGGACAAGTTTGCATAGCGAATGGGTTCTTACTCGGCCACTGATGTCTGAGTGACGATCTTCGGTTTTCGTTCTGCGACGCGAAATCCAGACGCGATATCTAAGCGACCATTGATAGCAGCGGCATTGATGCCATTCGGGGCCTTTTCGGGCCGCGGGTGGCTTTTTTCGTTTGCGTAAGCTTAAGGGAAGAGGACATGGCTGTTCGCCTGCCGACATTGGAGCAAATCGGTGCTCTGGGATCCGCGTTCGGGATCGTCCTCACGGTCGAGGATGCCGCCGCGTTTCAGCAGGCGTTCAAGGGACCGCTGGCGTCCTACGGTCGTCTCGACGAACTCGTTGCGCCGTCGCTGGCGCCGGTGCCGCCGCGATCGCCGGGATATCGTCCGACGGCCGGCGAAAATCCTTACAATGCCTGGTACTGGAAGACCGATATCTGCACCGGCGCCGACGGGCTGCTGAAGGGCAAGAAGGTCGCGATCAAGGACAACATCTGCGTCTCCGGCGTTCCGATGATGAACGGATCGGCGCTGCTCGAAGGCTATGTGCCCGAACTCGACGCCACGGTGGTGACGCGTATTCTCAACGCCGGCGGCACCGTCGCCGGCAAGGCGGCGTGCGAGGATCTGTGTTTTTCCGGCGCCAGCCATACCAATGCGACCGGCGTGATCCGCAACCCGCACAATATTGCCCACAGCGCCGGCGGCTCCTCCGGCGGCAGCGCGGCGCTGGTGGCGGCTGGCGAGGTGCCGATGGCGCTCGGCGGCGACCAGGGCGGATCGATCCGCACGCCATCGAGCTGGTGCGGAGTCTACGGCTTGAAGCCGACCTGGGGGCTGGTGCCCACCACCGGTTCGATGCCGATCAGTTACTCCGTCGACCACTGCGGCCCGATGGGCGCCAGCGTCGACGATGTCGCCCGGCTATTGACCGTGATCGCCGGGCATGACGGCTGGGACACCCGAACGATCTCGGCCCGCACCGGCGACTACATGGCGGCGCTCGGCCAGCCGGTGAAGGGATTGCGGGTCGGCATCATGCGCGAAGGATTCGGCCATCCCGAAAGCGATCCGGCGGTTGACGCGCGGGTGCGGGAAGCCATCGTCGCGCTGGAAAGGCTGGGCGCCGAGACGGTCGAGATTTCCGTGCCCTGGCACCTCGACGGGCCGCATGTCTGGAGCGGGGTCATCCTGGAAGGCGCCGCCGAAATGATGCTCAAGGGATATGGCGTCGGCAACAATATCCAGGGCTATTACCCGCTGTCGATGCAGGAGGCTTTTGCTCGCGGCATGGCGACGCGGATCAACGACGTCTCGGCCACCGTCAAACTGGTGCTGATGCTGGGCGAGTACATGCACCGCAACTATCACGGGCGCTATCACTCCAAGGCGCAGAATTTGCGGGTGCTGGTGCGCCGCGCCTATGACGAGGCGCTGGCCAAGGTCGACGTGCTGGCGATGCCGACCATTCCGTTCACGGCAACGCCGATTCCGCCGCTCGATGCGCCGCTCGGCACCCTGATCGATACCGCGCTGAACATGCAGGCCAATACCTGTTCGTTCGACGTGTCGGGACATCCGGCCTTCACGGTGCCCTGCGGCCGCAAGGACGGCCTGCCGATCGGTTTGATGCTGGTCGGGCGTCATTTCGAAGAAACCACGCTGATCAAGCTCGCCTCGGCGATCGAAGCCAGCGGCGACTGGAAACAACATTAGAACAAAACAAGGGTGTTCAATCCGATGTCGGCGCGCGATTTGCATTACTCTGGACTGGTCGAAATTGGGCAGCGCATTCAAAAGCGCGAGGTCTCGTCGGTGGAAGCAACGCAGGCGCAGCTGGATCGGATCGCGAGCCTCGATGGCCGCCTGAAGAGCTATGCCCATGTGATGGCCGCGTCCGCCTTGCAACAGGCCGAGGTCGCCGACGCCGAAATCGCCGCGGGCGCGGCGAGGGGGCCGCTGCATGGCGTGCCGATCGCCGTCAAGGATCTGTGCTGGACCAAGGATGCACCTACCGCGGCGGGGATGACGATCTATCGCGACAACCACCCGAGCGAGGATGCGACGGTGGTTGCCCGCCTCAAGGCGGCCGGCGCCATCATCCTCGGCAAGCTGCAGCTGACCGAGGGCGCCTATGCGGACCACCATCCGCAGATCGAGCCGCCGCGCAACCCGTGGAGCGAGGCCTTGTGGTCCGGCGCTTCCTCGAGCGGCTCCGGCGTCGCCACCGCGGCGGGGCTTTGTTATGGCTCGCTGGGCTCCGACACCGGCGGATCGATCCGCTTTCCCTCCGCCGCCAACGGTATCACCGGCCTGAAGCCGACCTGGGGCCGGGTCAGCCGCTACGGCGTGTTCGAACTGGCGGCAACGCTGGATCACATTGGCCCGATGGCGCGCAGTGCCGTGGATTGCGGCGCCATGCTGGGCGCGATCGCGGGGGCGGATCTGAAAGATCCGACCGCGGTCCCGGTGCCGGTGCCGAACTATCTGGCCAATTTGAACGGCAGCCTGCGCGGAGTCCGTATCGGCGTCGACCGGCGCTGGACCAGCGAAGGCGTCGATGCCGCCTCGGCCCGGGCGCTGCTGGAAGCGCTCGGTGTCGTCACGGCGCTTGGTGCCGAAATCCTCGAGGTTGTCTTTCCCGATCCGACCGATGTGATCACCGACTGGTTTCCGCTGTGCGGCGTCGAAACCGCGGTCGCGCATGAGGCGACCTATCCCTCCCGCAAGTCGGAATATGGTCCGGGACTGGCCGGATTGATCGAGCTCGGGCTGCAGCAGTCCGGCACCGACTATCAGAAGATCGTCCTGCATCGCGAAGCCTTCCGCGGGCAGGTGAGGGCGCTGTTCGAAACCATCGATCTTCTGGCCATCCCGGCGCAGGCGTTTGCGGCGCCGACCATCAGCACCATGGCGACGCTGGGCGAGAATCCGGATCTGATCACCGGTCTGCTGCGCTTCAGTTGCCCGTTCGACATGACGGGAAGCCCGACCGTGACCTTGCCCGGCGGCTTCACCGAGACCGGCGGTCCGGTCGCCTTCCAGTTTGTCGGCCGCCATTTCGACGAAGCCCGGCTGGTCGCCGCCGGCGACGCCTATCAACGCGCGACCGATTGGCATCGCCGCCATCCGGCACTTTAGAATATCGGGAAATATTGGATCTCATGATGGTGCGGCAACAACGAGGAGTAGGGCAATGACTGTCAATCGCAGAAGGTTCTTACAGGGGTCGGCCGCTGCAGCTGCCGCGGTTGGTGGGTTCGCGCCCAGCGCCTGGGCCGAAGATCCGATCGGCGTGGCGAGCCTCCATGACCTGTCGGGCGGTCTCGACATTTACGGCAAGCCGATGGTCGACGCGCTGACGCTGGCGGTGGAAGAAGCCAATGCGGCCGGTGGCCTGCTCGGCCGCCAGATCAAGATGATCAACTACGATACGCAGTCGAACATGCAGCTCTACACCCAGTTCGCCCAGCAGGCGGCGCTGAAGGACAAGGTTGCCGTCGTGCATGGCGGCATCACCTCGGCGTCGCGCGAGGTGATCCGGCCGGTGCTCGATCGCTTCAAGACGCTGTATTTCTACAATACGCAATATGAAGGCGGCGTCTGCGACCGCAACCAGTTCGACACCGGCGTCACGCCGGCGCAGACTGTGGAAAAGCTCGTGCCGCACACCATGAAGAAGTGGGGCAAGAAGGTCTATGTCATCGCCGCCGACTACAATTACGGCCAGATCACCTCGCAATGGGTGAAGAAGTACGTTCAGGAAAACGGCGGCGAGGTGCTGGCGATCGATTTCTTCCCGCTCGACGTCACCAATTTCAGTTCCACCATCTCCAAGATCCAGGCCGCCAAGCCGGACATGGTGTGGTCGGCGCTGGTCGGCGGCGCGCATATCTCGTTCTATCGCCAGTGGGCCGCGGCCGGCATGCGCGCCAGCATCCCGATGGCGT
>JAQGJF010000951.1 GCA_028290765.1 Tardiphaga sp. | reverse complement strand
GGAAACCTTGGCCGCATGAAACTCATGCTCGACAGCGCTCATGAAATCGTCGAAAGCGACCCCATGTTCAGCGTCTCGCGCCGTCGATGAGCCCCTTCAAAAAATTGGCCAAAGTCGAGCTCAGGATCGCTAACTCCGTCATTGCGAGGAGCTCTTGCGACGACTGCGTCCGCCGAAGCTCGAAGAGCGAAGGAGGAAGCAATCCAGTCTTTCTTCTTTGGCTCCTGGATTGCTTCGCTTCGCTCGCAACGACGGGGCTGGTGTCGCCGATCTAATTTATAATCATCAGGCTGGCTCAGGCAGCCAGTTCGTCCGATCAAGCCGCTTTCGGCTTTCGCGCCGCGACGAACACACCGATCAGCACCAGCCCATAGCCGAACAGGTGAAACAGCTGCAGGCTTTCGCCGAGAAAGAAGATCGCCATCACCGATCCGAATACCGGAATCGTGTGAAAGAACGGCGCCGCGCGGTTGGCGCCGATCAATTGCACACCGCGATTGTAGCAGAGATACGCCAGCGTCGAGGGAAATATCGCGACGTAAGCCAGCGACAGCAGGTTTTGGGTGTCGATCTGCATGACCGGTCGGGTGAAGCAATTCACTTTGAACGAAACACCATGTTTGACTGGACCAGTCAAACGAAGTTCGAAGTATTTTTGCACAGATGGTCATTAGGCGAGAGCGATGAACAGTACTCCGGTCACCATCACCAACGCGACACGACAATCGGATCGAGCAAAAAGGTCATGCCGGACTACTGCAAACGATCGAAAAGGTTTCGCGATGCGAAGGCGTCGAACCCAACGTTACTCGGGTGGCCAATGGACCGACCTGAAAAAAGGCCCCAATTAAGGGGCCCTTCTCTTAGTACTTGAATTCGGTCATCGCCTTGAGCTGATCCTTGTTGGCATTGATGACAGCGCGGTCAGGGTACCACTGCTTGGATCCCGAACTCGTCGAGCCGGTGGTCGTCTTGCCCGCTTCGTTCGCGAACTTGATCCTGTCCATCGGAATGAGGATGTTGTGCTCACCTGCTCCGAGGAAGCCGCCGACTCCAACCACGGCACCGTCTACTTTTCCGCCGTTGATAATGATCTCGTTGATCTCGCCGATTTTTTCGTTCTGCTCGTTGTAGACGTTCACGCCCACAACTTTCGACGCACGCCACTGACCTGCTGCCGCGATAGGGGCGGCGGCGGCGGACGGTGTGGTCGCTGTGTTCTGAGCCATCGCAATGGGTGATGCCAGGGTGGATGCCAAGACTACTGCTGGAATTATGCGCATTGTCTCCTCCGTTGTTGATGACGTTCAACGGAGTGACCTGGTGAATCGTTCCGACGCTATTTCCCGACGGCACGCTCTCCGTAAAATTGACGCACCCGGGAACGGGCGATGTTGGCGGACGTTCAAAATCTCGGAGGCCTCAAAGCCAGGAAATGCCGATGAAGAAGTTCTTGCTGATCGCAGCGGCTGCCGTTTTCGCATCGAGCAGCGCTTTTGCACAAGTCTCTGGCGCCGCGTCAACAGGGTCGGCCGCAGGTAATAACGCCAACTCGATGAGGGGATCGAACAGCCCGGCGGGAAACGTGACCAATTCAAAACAGGGCGCCACGTCTGGCGGCGGCGCTAGCGGCGCGAGCGCAGGGGGAGCCGCCACTTCTGGCGCGGCTAGTGGTGTTGGTGCTTCGGGCGGGGGCGCCGGTGCTGGCGCGGCCGGTGGTGCTGCGGGCGGCGCCTCGGGTGCGTCCGGCGGTCGTTGATTGCTGAGTGTAAGTTGTACTCTGTCTGGGCCTGACCGCCTCGGGCCGAAACCAAACGCGAATGGAGGAGCCCGCGACCGCGTCCCCGGTCGCGGGCTTTTCATTTCACCACCCGCAGGCCGAAGCCTTTCTCCAGGCGTTTCTGCGCAGCCTTGACGTCCGGGTGATTCAGTATCTGGTCCAGCCGCCTCACGGTGGCTTCGGCGTTGACCGGCGGCCAATCGCGATGGCGCGCGAGTTCGGCATTCGCGTCGAGCAGGGCCTTGGCGATGATCTCGATATCCCGCATCGCCATCTCCGCTATTTGACGACGACCCACATCCGGCCGTAGCCCTTCGCCAGGCGCTCGACCGCGGCCGAGACGTCGGCGCGATCCATCGCCCGGCAGATGTCGTCGATCGCCGCGGCGGGATCCAGCGGGAGGCCGGGCTGGCTATGTTCGGCCAGGATGGTCTCGATCTCGACGAACACCTGGATCAGGAGGTCGATGTCTCGCATCACATATCCTCCCTGATAGCCTCGAAGAACGGACGCCGCAATTTCCCCTCGGCCGATTTGGTGCGGTACTCGATCTCGGCCAGCAACGACGGCTCGAGCCAGATGGCGCGGTGCGCAATCTTTTTGGCGTAAGGCTGGGTTTTGCGGATCAGCGGCCTGAGACGGGCCTGCAGCTCCTTGGCCAAGGCAATGTCAAAACCGTGATCGACCTTGCCGGCATAGATGAGGTTGTCGCCCTTGCGCCGGCCGAGATAGATGCCGTCGAATTTTTTTTCCTTCAGGACAAAGCCCGCGATCGGCAACGTTTCGCGCTGGCCGATGCGGCAGGGGTTGGCGATGTGGAGCTGGACACGGTAGCCGTCGAACTTGATCTCATGGATCCAGCGCTCGCCCGACGGCACCTTCTCGATCGGGGAGGCGAGGGCCGGTTCGACGAATCCGAGAACGTGCGCTTTCACCCCGAATGCCGCCGATTTTCGCCGCTGGAACGCCATCATGCTTAAACTCACTACGCTACAGAACCGGGATTCAAGCCAACGGACAATGATTTGTTCCAAGCAACGGAACCGGTAAAAACGTAGCGCGTTGCTACGCTTGGAGGTCGGGTTGGATGCCCAGATACTATTTCAAGATAGAGGACGGTACGACGCTGAATGATCCATGGGGACTGGACTGTCGCGATGATCAGGATGCGGAGGCAAAGGCCAAAATCATTGCGCACGAGATCGCGACCGATGCGCCGGTCGCGCAACCGCGCCGCATCGCCATTGTGGACGAGGATGGCAACCAGGTTTCTACCGTGCCGGTGAGCAACTGAAGACGAAAGGGAGCGATAAAAATGGCGGTCAACAAGCCGGTAGGCGACAATGCGCGCAAGGGCGCGGTGAAGAAGCGGTCGCAGACCAGGACCAAGATGGGCAAAGCCAAGACCTGGACCAAGCGGGACAAGACGTCCGGCGAGTTCATGGCGGTCAAAAAGAGCAGCACGACAAAGTCGGTGAAGAAGTTCAAGGGCAGGCGGCGGGAGAATCGTTTTTTGTCTCCTTGGCCTCAATCTTTCGGGGCCGGCGACGCCTCGACGTCAAACTCTTCGGCGATCTGTTCGGCTTCGACGCGCCTCGCGAAATAGTATGCCCGGCATGACGTGCCGTCGATTTCGAGATCTGGGCCTTCCTCGAAGCTGTAGCCGTAGGTGCTTTCGAGCAACTCCAGCAAGCGGTCATGTTGGTCGACGGGAATGACGATCTGCCACCAATTCTGTTCCAGCTCTGTCATTCGCGCATCTCCGCTTGCTGTGCGCCGTCTTCCTTCGCCGTGCCGCGGGCCACGACCATCATTTCATAGTCCGGCAACGGCCGCTGCAGCGTCATGGCCTCATCCCACGGCGCCCGCATCCAGACGTCGCGTTCTTCGTCGGTGGTCAGCATCACTGGCATCGCCTTGGGATGGATCGGGCCGACGAT
>JAQGJF010000935.1 GCA_028290765.1 Tardiphaga sp. | reverse complement strand
CCTCGAATTATTGCGGACATCGAAAACAACGGTCTGCGGCTGACGAGTTTCGAGGGCCTCGAGACGCATGTGGCCGCAGCCAGCCTGTCGCTCTCCGACGACCCCCACATCTTCGACGCGGCCGCCGTCATACTGGTCACGGTCAAGAGCGCCGACACCGCCGAAATCGCGGAATTGTTGGCGCGGCATGCGCCACCCGATGCGGTCATTGTCAGTCTCCAGAACGGCGTCGGCAATGTCGCCGTGCTGCGCCGGCTTTTGCCGGGACGGCGGGTGCTGGCGGGAATGGTGCCGTTCAACGTGATCGCGCTCGGCGACGGCCGGTTTCACCGCGCCACGTCGGGCGACACGGTCATCGAGCGCGATGAAGGCGATACCGCCGCGCGGCTTTCGGTCCACGGTCTGCCGGTGCGTCCGACCGACAACATCGTCGGCGTGCAATGGGGCAAACTGCTGGTCAATCTCAACAACGCGCTCAATGCGTTGTCCGACTTGCCGCTGCGCGAGCAATTGGCGCAACGGCCCTGGCGCAAACTGTTGGCGGACCAGATGGCGGAAGCGCTGGCGGCCATGAAGGCGGAAGGCATCAAGCCGGTCTCGGCGACGCCGATCCCGCCGGGGTTGACGCCGTATCTGCTAAAAATGCCGGACCGGCTGTTCGAACTGATCCTGGGCAGAGCGATGAAGATCGATGCCAAGGCGCGGTCATCGATGTGGCAGGATCTGCAGCGCGGCACGCGCACGGAGATCGATTATTTGCAGGGCGTCATCGTGCAACTGGCCGATCGTCACGGGCTCGATGTCCCGCTCTCGCGCCGCGTCGTCGCGCTGATCAAGAGCGCCGAGGCCGCCGGCAAGCGATCTCCCGCTTTGACGCCGGACCGGATCCGCAACTAGAGCGTTTTCCAGCGAAGTGGACCCGGTTCGCGTCAAGAAAACGCGTCAAAATAACGAATCTAGAGCCTTTTCCGTTTCGTTTCTATCGAAACGGAAAAGGCTCTAGCATTGCGCCGGCCGTACTTTGCGGCGCCGCCGATCGTGCGATTGTTCGGCCGCAATTCGAGCATCATATGTGCTTCCACGCAGCGGCGCGCGCGCCGGTTCGTTCACATCGAGGAAGATTTCCATGAAGCTGCTTCATGCAACAATTGCCGTCGCCGCCCTGTTCGGGAGCCTGGCCTGGTTCGCGCCGGCCATGGCCGCGCCTCCCACCGTCACGCCGTCGCCCGGCTACGACGCCCGACTGGCCGAGCAAAGGGCGGGCGTTGGCGCTCGACCGCTGGTGCGCGAGGCCAGACCGGCTTCACGACGGCACAACAGGCGCGTTCGAGGTTATTGAAGCGGGCCGGGTCAGTCCAAACGTTCAACCGCGATTGGTTTTCTTCGGCGGAGGTCCTAGCAGCGTCTTTATCTTCGCGGCCAATTGCGACCAGCCACAGGACAGCGAATGATCGTTGCAGTCGCCAGGTTTGGCCCGAGGCCGGCTGACTGGAATCGGAATTCTGTTTGTCGATGCTGACGGCGCGGGCCGCTTCTCTTTCGTAAGCTCCGCCTGGCTCTGCTGCTGTTGCTTCTGCGTGAAAGCGGCCGCGATGATGCTGCGCCGGTGGTTGTCCAGAAAAGCGGTATATTGTTCGTCGATCTGCTTGAGTTCTTCCTTGGTCGGATTCGGCCCGGCAATATCGAAATGCCGGTTCTGCATGAAATCGTAATAAGTGTAGCCGCCACCAGGCTTGCGCCGGCCGGCGAATTTGGATTCGCATTCGGACAACAGCGACGCCTTTGCTTCTTTCGACGCGGCCGTCCTCTCGGCATTGTCGGCGCATTCTTCAAAGTCGATCGGTGCGCGCGGCTTCCACCACTGCGCATGCGACTGCATCGGCATCGATGCGACGCCGAACGCGATGGCGGTATACAGCAGGGCGGTCTTGCGAATTCCAGTCACGAACGGGTTCCAATACGCACTTTCGGCGGATTGTCGCCATTATCGCATCCTTGTCACCCCTCTGTCGGCGAATTCTCCTCAATTTTTTCAGCATATTGCATTGAGCCACACGCAGAGAAATTGCCGCAGTTTGGACTTAATTACAGACCTCGGCTTGGCCGCTTTGCCCGTTGCGGCTCGAGTAGCCTTCGATCTCGAGATGACAACCCGATCGGACCGGCCGGCATCCCGCCATCGTGCAGATGATCTGCCCCGATGGTTTAACCCGCGCGGAAGCTGCCGCCACCGGTTCCGTTCGCGGCGCCCGGGCCACCGGCCGCGGTTCGCGTTGTGCCGGGCGCTGTTTCGGTTCGATGCGCTTGCAGCTGCCGTCATCGCCGACTTCAAAACCCGCACGGCAGCCGATCCTGATACAGCGATCGCCATCGGCGCGATAGCCGCGATCACAGATCAGCGCACACACGCGTGCGGATTTGCTCCTGACCGCATCCAGTGCCTCCAGGTTCGCAACTTTCGCATCTAATCTGGTGCCGGCATTCTTGTTGAACAGGTCGAGCGATTTCTGGGCCGCCGCATTCCAGTTGCCGTCGACCGCGCCGGTATTGCAGCCGACACGGCGCAGCTCGCTTTGCAGCAGGCGTGGAATGTCGCCGTCAACCGGTTTCACGTCGGCCTGCGAGCTGGGGTCCGTCGAGGCGAGGGCCGTGCCCTGGCCGGCCGGCCGGTCGTCAAGCATTCGCCTGTCGGCAGGCGCCGTTGTCGCCGCAGTGGCGGCCTTGATATCGTCGGTTCTGGCCAGCGCGGCGGTTTTCGCGCGTTCGGCGGCGGCGACCTTATCATCTTCGGCGGCCTTCTTCTTCTCGGCGGCGACGCGCGCCTCTTCGGCGGTTCTGGCCTGGGCCGCGGCCTTGGCCTGCACGGCGGCCTGGGCGCCCTCGGCGGTGAGCCTGGCTTTTTCGTCCGCGGCCGCCTTGGCTTTTTCGGTGGCCGCGATGCGGGCTTCTTCCGCTACCAGTTTGTCGCGCTGGGCCTTGGCCAGTTGCGCGTAGAAGCCGTTCGGATAATTCGCGACGAACGCGTCCCAGCCGGCCTTGGTGCCGATGCGCTCGGCCAGTTCGTAGTCGCCACGGATGTCGGCGTTGACCGCACCCGATGCCGGCGCGGCAGTCGCGGGCGTTGCCGCCGGCACCAGCGAGACGTCTTCTCCGCCGAGCGAGCCGTAGACGAACGGCTCCTGCTTGTTGCCGGTCGCCTTCAGGACATCGTCGCGCACAAATCCGAATGCCTTGCGCAGGTCGAGGCCCGGTTTGGTGATGTATTTCACCAGCGCTGCGGCAAACGGGCTGCTCTTGTCGCCGTCCAGCGCCGTCGAGCCGGCCTTGGCCGCAAAGGCGACCATGGTATTCGAGCTTGCCGGTTCGACCTTGGCTAGGCCCCGCTCGATCGACCTCGTAACCGACGTCCGCTTCATCGTCTTGGAAAACGGATTGTCCCGGCAGGCGTCGAGGATCACCAGGCGCAGACGCTTGGCCGGCTCGACCGCGATCAGAATGCGATCCAGCGCGAAGGTCTCGTCATAAACGTCGGTGTCGCGCTCCAGCAGGGCATCGACGGGAATGAGGTAATTGATGCCGTCGACCTCGATGCCGTGGCCGGCGAAATAAATCACCGCGATGTCCGCGTCGCGGGCCTTGTCGTTGAAATCCCGCAGCGTCCGCCGCATCTCCGTCGCCGACAGATCGGCTCGCGATTCGACGATGTCGAAATTGGCATTCCGGAATGTCGCGGCCATGGCGGCCGCATCGCTGGCCGGATTGGCGAGCTGCGGGGCATTTTGATAGGCCGAGTTGCCGATCACCAGGGCAACGCGCTTGTCGGCGAAGGCGCTGGTATGACTCAGCGCCAATATCGCCGCGCCCAATATGACCGAGCGAATGCCCTGCATCTTGCAACCCGATTTTTATGCCCGCAACGGCAATAGATTAGGTCAAGTCCGGATCGGTAACTTGGAAATCATAGACGTAAACTAGGCCGGCCGCGACCGATCGAATGTGATTAGGCTCACGCAGCGGAATAGTTCCACCTCATTTGAACTAAATTTACGGTGCGTTGCACCGGATCGGCGGCCACAGGCCGAAACCGATCTGCCGCTACCGCATTGGTTCGGGGCTTGTGGTTTCAGGACCAGTGGATTGGACGTTTCATGCCGCGATTGACCAACTACCCCGATGTGCAAATCGACAGCGTTCATAGCCGCGCAATCTGCCAGGAAGTCGGATATCGCCTGCGGCAGCTCCTCAAAAACCCGACGGTCGACCATCCGCGGCATCTCCAGTTGCTCGATCGGATGCATCGGCAGAATCTCGATGGGGCGCCATCCATCGTTCCGTCGTCCGATGCCGGTGAAGCGCGGAGCGGCGCGTATTGGACTTCGACGGCACGGCGGAAGCGACCCCGCTGAACGTTAAAACCTAGCTCTCGGTTGCGAAGACCTTCTGCACTGCCGGTCGGGCCTCGATCCGCTTGCGGTGCGCGGCCACGAGCGGAAACTTGTCGACCGGTCCCAGGTTGGCCCGGTCGAGCCACCGTGAAAATACCAGCAGATATGGATCCGAGAGGGTGTAGCGGTCGCCATGCACGAAGGGCCGCCCGTCCGACAGCTTCTCGCCGATGGCGGTAAAGCTGTCGTCGATGGCGGCGCTGCATTTGACCCGCATCGCCGCCGCTGTGTCTTCCCCATCGGCATAGCGGGTGGGGCGGAAAACATGGGTGAAGGCGACGTGCACGGTCGTGGCCAGATAGAGGTTAAACGCCTGCATTTCGGCAAACGCAAAACTGTCGCCGAGATCGGCCAGGTCGGCTTTCGGAAAGTTTTGCGCGATATAAGCCAGGATGGCCGGGTTTTCTGTCAGGACGCCGCGATCAGTCACCAGGGCCGGCACCCGGCCCTTGAAGTTGATCTTCAAATAGTCGGGCGTCCGCTGCTCGCCGCTTTTCAGGTCGACCCGCTGGGTCGTGTAGGGCGCACCCGACTCTTCCAGAGCGATATGCGAGGCCAGCGAGCACGCGCCAGGAGAATAATAGAGTTTCAGCATCTCGGTTGCATTCCTTGTCCGGGGGAGTCCTATTTGATCGGCGGGCGCGGCAGCACGGCTTCGCCGGGCTCCATCGTATAGATCCGGTCAAGGGCATATCATGGTGTGACGACATCGTCTCGGTCGGATGTGGGCTCGTCGTGGCGGATGAAATCGCCGATCAAGGCGTACTCCGCCGAACTGCACGTCGCTATCGGGTCGCGGGGATCCTAGATCTGCGAGATCAGCACCTTGAAACCGGGCCTGAAGATCAGCGCGTGGAGATACGCCGGGCGGGGGGCTTGCCGATCTCGGTCTGGATCGCCGCAGCTTCGCTCCCCGGGGGCAAGCACCCGTCAAATTACCCCTTATTTGTCAAGATTCGACATGGACAGGGCCGCCCCAACGCAGGTACTCAACCGGACCACGTGAGCGCCGGAATTGCCTTCGATCGGAGACCGCACCATGAGCCGTCTTGTCTATGTCCTCAACGGACCCAACCTCAATCTGCTCGGCAAGCGCCAGCCCGAGATCTATGGGTTTGAGACGCTCGCCGACATCGAGAAGGAATGCCGGGGGTTGGCGAAAGAGCTGAAACTCGAGATCAAGTTCGCCCAGAGCAATCGCGAATATGAGATCATCGACTGGATTCACGAGGCGCGCGAAACCGCGGCCGGCATCGCGATCAACCCGGCGGCCTTCACCCACACCTCGGTGGCCATCCTCGACGCCCTGAATGCGTTCGACGGTCCGGTGATCGAAATTCACATTTCCAACGTTCACAAGCGGGAGGCTTTCCGGCATCATTCCTATGTGTCCGGCCGGGCCGATGGCGTGATCGCCGGATTCGGGACCCAAGGCTATCCGTTGGCGCTGCGCCGCCTCGCGCACCTGATCGACAAGCCCGCGAAGAAGTAGTCGCTTGATAGTGAACTGCGGCTCTCAGGAATATTCCGGAGCGCCCAAACGCGTCACGGGCATGGGTTCAACCTGTTCCGCAGGTGCCAGGCTAATGCTCTGGCCATCTACCCGGGCCGCCCCGCAATGGAGCACGGCGTCGAGCAGCGCGTCGATGTCGCAATCGTCGGTGCGGTGGTTGACGATGGCGGCCCGGATCGCGAGATGGCCGTGGATCGTGGTGGTTGAAGGCGCCGCGATTCCCGAATCATGGATGTCGGCGACGATCGCGGCGTTCAGGGCGTCGGCATCGGCGCCGCGGTAACGGAAGCAGACGATGTTGAGCTGCACCGGTGCCAGCAGTTCAAGACGCGGCTCGGCCAAGATTCTGGCTTCGAGGTAGCGCGCCAGCGCACAGGTGCGCCCGATCATGGCGCCGAGCTTGTCGGCGCCGTAAGCCTTTAGCGTGAACCAGGTTTTCAATGCCCGAAAACCTCGCGACAGATCGGGTCCGAGGTCGCACGGCCACTGCGATCCCGCGGCGAGCCCGCGGGTCTCGCGGCGCAGATAGGCCGCCGGGGCCGCAAAAGTGTCGCGATGCTGGTTGCCGTCGCGAACGATCAGAAAGCCGGCGTCGTAAGGCACCTGTCCCCATTTGTGGAAATCGAACGCGATCGAATTGGCCTGTTCGATGCCGGCCAGCCGCGGCGCGATCTCCGGCGACAGAATGCCGAGCGCGCCATAGGCGCCGTCGACGTGAAACCAGAGCCCTTGCTCGCGGCAGAGCGCGCTCAGCGCGGCCAGATCGTCGATCGCGCCCATGTCGACGGTTCCCGCCGAACCCACGACGAGGAAAGGCTTGAGCCCGGCGGCGCGATCCGCGGCGATCCGCGCCCGCAGCGCCGCGACATCGATGCGGTTGCAGCGGTCGGTCTCGATCTTGCGTAATGCCTCGCTGCCGAAGCCGGCGAGGTCCATCGCCTGCGCGATGCAGCCGTGGATGGCGGTCGAGGCGTAAGCCGTCAGCGACACGCCTGTGTCCGCAACGCCGTTCCGGCGCACCGATGTTCCCAGCGCCTCGGTCCGCGCTACCAGCACTGCCATCAAATTCGCCATCGACGTGCCGGTGACGAAAATGCCGCTGGCTTCCGCCGGGAAGCCGAACATCTGCCGGGTCCATTCGACGATCTGACGTTCCACCTCGACCGGAATGTGATCGCGGCCGCCGAGATTGGCGTTCAATCCGGCCGCCAGCATTTCCGCCAGCATGCCGACCGCCGTCCCGCCGCCATGCACCCAGCCCATGAAACCGGGATGAACGTTGCCGGTCGCATAAGGCGCGATGAACTCGCTGAACTCCGCATAGACCTCGCCGAGATCGGACGGCTCGCGCGGCAGCTGTTCGCGAAACCTTGAGCGAACCGCGTCCGGGATCGGTTGCCAGACCGGGCGTTCGCGGACATTGGCGACATAATCCAGCATATCGTCCAGCATCCGGTGACCCTGGGCGCGGATGTCATCCCAATGGTGCGGATCGAGCGTTTCGCTCGGACCGAGGGGCACGGATGCTTTGCGCCGCGACATCGTCATGCGGCGCGCTCGGCGCGGCGGCGGGCGCGATCGAACAGCATTTTTGCGAACGCGTCGAAGATCTTGCGCATCTGCGGCGGCGTGTAGGGAAACAGCTCCGGCGAATCCATGTTGTGCACAACAGCGGTATTGTCCGCCTCGAATACCAACAGTTCTCCGCGCTTGTTTTCGGCGCAGGCGATCGTGAAATAGTCGAGAC
>JAQGJF010000922.1 GCA_028290765.1 Tardiphaga sp. | reverse complement strand
TCAGTTACGGATCACGTTCGTCGACACGATAAAGGGATAGAGACCCGGTGTCCCAAGGGGCGGCTGACGCCGTTCATGGCGAACACGAACAGCAGCCAGGCGCCGACGCCCAGGGACCGGCTCCGCTTCAGCGCATGGCGCGCGAAGCCACGGACCTGGCGCCGCTGCCCGTAAGCGCCCCCTGGCCGGGAGATCGGAAGCCCTTCAGTTCGTCTGCGATCTGCTCGACGACAGTGCTCCAGTCGCCGGTCCGCACCTGGTGGAATAGCCGCATGGTCGGATACCAGATCGTGTGGCGGCCACCGGCCGGCCAGCGCCAGTCGCAGTCGGCGTGCAGCATGGTCCAGACGTTCGCGCCCAGCGCTCCCGCCAGATGCGCCACCATGGTGTCGACGGTGATGACAATGTCGAGGTTTACGATCGTGGCCGCGAGAGAGTCGAGGTCCGGCACCGCAATGTCCTTTGCCGGGATGGTCGTGGCCATGCCGCGAGCCGGACCCTGCTGCAGCGAATACAAGCCCACGCCCGGCAGCGAATTCAGGCCGGCAAGCGCCTGCGGCGGCACGCAGCGCCGCCGGTCCCACCCTCCGGCTTCCCACACCAGTCCAACCGCGACCGCGCAATCCAACAACGGCCGGCGGCGTGTCACCGCGCCGGTTTTCAGGTAGGGCACGCTGCCGGATATCAGCGCGGAATCGGCGCGCAACGCATGCGCCAACTCCATGATCTCGATGTCGACGTCGTAAGCCACCTCGGGCGTTCCGTCATGGAGCGCAACGACATCGTCGACGCCGTCGACGCTCCTGAGCAATGACATCAATTCCGGCTGGCACCATACAACGACCTGATGCGCGACGCGGCGCAGCACCCCGGCAAAGCGCACGAACTGGATGGTGTCGCCAAGCCCATGGTAGCAGCGCACCAGCACGCGCTGTCCGGCTAGGGCTTCGCCTCTCCAGATCCGCTGATGGTGGCGCTCTCCGCTGTGCTTGACGGCGCCGGAGCCGCAATAGTCGCGCAGGCTACGATCGCTGATGCGCCACGCCCGTTCGAAATCGCCCTCGCGCAAGGCATCGCTCCAGGCGCGGTCGACCGCTGCATCCAATTCGACACTCTCCTGTTGATCGGATTGTCCGGCCCTATCGGCTGGACGTCTTGCTTGATTTCAGTGACTTCGCGGTGTCGAGATGCATCTGCAGTCTATCGATCTGACTCTTGGCATAATCGGCCGCCGCATCGGACTGCTTGGCCTCCTTCTTGTATTCAGCAATATCCTTCTGATGGTCGGCCACCATGTGGGCGGCGAATTGACGATCGAACGCCGTTCCGGTCATTTTCGACATCTTCTCGTAGTCGGCCTTCTGTTTGGCGTTCGGCCCGTCCGGTGCGGTCACGTTCAAGGCCTTGGCGGCATCCATCGCCTTCTGATTGGCGGCTGAATGATCGCTCGCCAGCGTCTGGCCGAACTTCTTCACTTCGTCGCTCTGTCCATTCTGCTGGGCGAGCTTTCCCATCTCCACTTCGGCGAAATTGCCTTCGATGGCTTTCTTGAGGAATGTCTGGCTCTGCTTCTCTGCCGCGACCGCGGCGGACGAGATCATCAGTGCGACGAGCGATACCGACAGCATTTTCATGGCTTGGCTCCCTAGGTGCGAGGCATGTTGGTTCGTTCGCCTAACATCGTCGGTGGCCGCTGGTTCCGCACATCCGCGTTCGGACCATCACAACCAGAAGCGCGCGACGGCATCATCTTCTTCTACATCATCCTCATCTTTGATCCTGACGAGCTAGATGCAGCGATGGCGGAGCCGCGGCTTATCATAGGTTAACGATTCGGCTTTTTTTCCGACGCCGCCTGTCCTGCGGGACCCGTCGCGCGGCAAACCGCAGGAACGAATACGATCATCATACGTTCGGCCGACGTATTTACCTTGCTGCCGCAGAACAGGATCGACATGCACGCTCCCCTCAAATCGTCCGGCAAGGTCCGTGTCGGAATTGTCGGCGTCGGAAATTGTGCGAACTCCTTCATCCAGGGGCTGACCTACTATCGGGAAGCCAACTCCAACGAACCGGTGCCGGGGCTGATGAATGCCAGCGTCGGCGGCTATCACATCAGCGACATCGAGCTGTCGGCCGCGTTCGACGTCAACGCCGGCAAGGTGGGCAGCGATGTCGCCGACGCGATCTGGGCCAGCCCCAACAACACCTTCCGCTTTGCTGACGTCGGGCGGACCGGCGTCACCGTGCAACGCGGGCGCACGCTGGACGGCATCGGCCAGTACCTGCGCGACGACATCGAAATATCACACGAGGAAGAGGCGGACGTCACCGCCGCGCTGCTCAATTCAAGAGCCGATGTTTTGGTTTCATACCTCCCGGTCGGCTCGCAGATGGCCACGGAATGGTACGCCGAGCGCGCCCTGGAAGCCGGCTGTGGCTTCGTCAACTGCATTCCGGTGTTCATTGCTTCCGATCCCAAATGGCGGGCGCGCTTCGAGCGCGCCGGCCTGCCGTTGGTGGGTGACGACATCAAGAGCCAGGTGGGTGCCACCATCGTGCATCGCATCCTTGCCAACCTGTTTCGTGAGCGCGGAGTCCGTCTCGACCGCACTTATCAGCTCAACTTCGGCGGTAACGCCGATTTCAAGAACATGCTGGAACGCGAACGCCTGAAATCAAAAAAGATCTCCAAGACCCAGGCCGTAACCAGCCAGTTCGACGTGCCGCTGGATCCCGACAATATCCATGTCGGCCCGAGCGATCACGTGCCGTGGCTGACCGATCGCAAACAGGCCTACATCCGCCTGGAAGGCACCGCGTTCGGAGGCGTACCGCTCAGCGCTGAATTGAAGCTCGAGGTCTGGGACTCGCCGAATTCGGCCGGAGTTGTCATCGACGCGGTGCGCTGTGCCAAGCTGGCGCTGGACCGCGGCATCGGCGGCGCGCTGATCGGCCCGTCCAGCTATTTCATGAAATCTCCGCCCCAGCAATTCACCGATGACGAAGCGCGCCGCCGGGCGTGCAGCTTCATTAATGGCGACGATTGAAGGTCGTGACGTGGCAATGCTCATTCATCTCGTCCGCCATGGTCATCATCCCCTGCTCGGCCATGTCCTGTGCGGCCGGATGCCGGGCGTGCGGCTGGACGAACTGGGCTGCCGCCAGATGACCGAGATCGCCGAACTGATCGGGCGATCGATCCCGGATGCCGTGCAGTCAAGTCCGCAGCAGCGAACCCTACAATCGGCGGCGATCATCGCGGCGGCATGCGGTCGCGCCGTCGAAATTGTCCCTGCGTTCGATGAAATCGACATGGGCCGCTGGACCGGCGCACGTTTTGGCGACCTTGTCGCCGACCCGAACTGGAAGCGCTGGAACGAGCGCCGTGGCACGGCGCGGCCGCCGATGGGGGAAAACATGGCGGAGGTGCAGAAAAGAACCGTGGAACATATCGAACAACTGCGCGATGGAGCCGGCGGCACCGTCATCGTCAGCCACGCCGAACCGATTCGCGCCGCGCTGATGCATTATCTCGAGATCCCTCTCGATCTGTTCCACACCGTCGCCATCGACCCGGCCAGCATCAGCACTATTGCCCTCGAGGACGGCGCGCGCGGGGTGGTCTGGCGGCTCAACGGCGGGGTGATCGCATGAAGATCGTGATCTTTGGCCTGACGATCAGTTCATCCTGGGGGAACGGGCACGCCACGCTGTGGCGGGGCCTGTGCAAGGCATTGACCGAGATGGGACACCACGTGGTGTTCTACGAACGCGACGTGCCTTACTACGCCGAGATGCGCGACCTGCACGAGATTGCGGGCGGCCGGTTGCAACTCTACACCAGCTGGATCGAAATCCGGTCGCGCGCCGCAGCCGACCTCGCGGATGCCGACGTCGCCATCATCACCTCGTATTGCCCCGACAGCCTCGCTGCCGGTGATCTCGTGCTCGCCCAAAGCTGCGCCTTGCGGGTCTTCTACGACCTCGACACGCCGGTGACGCTGGCGCGGCTGCAGGCCGGGGAACCTGTATCCTATATCGGCCCATCAGGTTTTCGCGGCTTTGATCTGGTCCTGAGCTACAGCGGCGGCAGTACGCTCGATGCGTTCCGCACCATGCTCGGCGCCGGCCGCGTCGCCCCGCTCTACGGGCATGTCGATCCCGACCTGTACCACCCGTCGCCGCCGTTGCCGCATTATCACGCCGACCTCTCCTATCTCGGCACCTATTCCGAAGACCGGCAGGCCGCGGTGGAGGCTTTGCTGGTTCAGTCGGCACAATCGCGCGCCGACAGGCGCTTTCTGATCGCCGGCGCCCAGTATCCGCAGGACTTCCCGTGGTCGACCAATATCTATTTCGTCCGCCATCTGCCGCCGGCGGAGCATCCGGCTTTCTTCTGCTCGTCGCGGCTGACGCTGAACGTCACCCGCCGCGCGATGGCGGAAATGGGCTGGTGTCCATCGGGCCGGCTGTTCGAGGCGGCGGCCTGCGGCACCCCGGTGATCAGCGACATCTGGGAGGGTCTCGACAGCTTTTTCCGGCCCTCGGAGGAGATCATCCTGGCCGCGAGCGCGGAGGACGTGCTGGCGGCGCTCGAGCTCGGCGACGGCGAACTGGCAGCAATCGCGCGGCGCGCCCGCGAGCGAACCCTCGAGGAGCACAGTTCACGCAAGCGCGCGGCCGAGCTTGTCGATCTGCTTGGCCAGGCATACGACGCCAACCGCGGCGTTCTTGCACCGATGGAGGCTTGAGATGTGGGGCATCATCCCGGCGGCGGGGCGAGGCAGCCGCATCCAGCCGCTGGCCTTCTCCAAAGAACTGCTGCCGGTGGGCAGCCGCATCGAGAA
>JAQGJF010000907.1 GCA_028290765.1 Tardiphaga sp. | reverse complement strand
TTTCCGGCATCCGCCAATAGCCCTTGAACACGTTGGGGCCTTTGACCTCGATCATGCCGATGGTGTCGCGGGCGATTTCCTTGCCGGTCTCGGGATCGGTGACGCGCACCGAAACGCCGGGCAGCGCGCGGCCGACGGCGCCGGGCACCCGGTCGCCGTCATAGGGATTCGAGGTGTTAAGGTTGGTCTCGGTCATGCCGTAGCGCTCGAGCACGGCGTGACCGGTGCGCGCGAACCATTCGCGATGGGTATCGGCGAGCAGCGGCGCCGAGCCGGAAACGAACAGCCGCATGTGGCTGCAAGACTCTTTATTCAGCGCCGGGCTCTGCAGCAGCCGCGTGTAAAAGGTCGGCACGCCCATCATCACGGTGGCGCGCGCCATCAGGGCGATGATCAGTTCGGGGTCGAACTTGTTGAGGAAGATCATCGACGCCCGCGCGAACAGCGTGACGTTGCTCGCCACGAACAGGCCATGGGTGTGATAGATCGGCAGTGCGTGGATCAGCGCGTCCTGGTCGGTGAAACGCCAGGTGTCGATCAAGGTGAGCGAATTCGACGCCAGATTTTCATGCGTCAGCATCGCGCCCTTGGAGCGGCCGGTGGTGCCGGAGGTGTAGAGGATGGCGGCGAGATCGTCATCGGCCCGCATGGCGGTGGAGAAGCCGGGCCCCGCCGTGGCGGCGGCCTCGGTCAGTGAGCCCCGGCCATCGGCGCCCAAGGTCTCGACCTTGGCGCCGACCTTGGCGGCAATCGCGCCGATGCCCTGCGCCTTCGAGGGGTCGCAGACCACCAGCGACGGCTCGGCGTCGGTGATGAAGTATTCGAGCTCATTGAGCGTGTAGGCGGTGTTGAGCGGCAGATAGACCGCGCCGGCGCGCACCGTGGCGAGATACAGCACCAGGCCGGGCACCGATTTTTCAGTCTGTGCTGCAACGCGGTCGCCCAGCTTGACGCCGCGGCTCACCAGCACATTGGCCATCTGTCCCGACAGGGCAATCAGATCGCCATAGCTGATGCGCGCTCCGTCCGGAGTCTCGATCGCCAGGCGCGAGGCGTCGTCGAGGGAATCGAACAGGCGGGAAAACAGATTGGCGTTCGCGGTGGCGTTCATGCATCATTCCAGATCGAGCGGATATGGCCCGAAGAGCCGGGTTCATCTTAGCCGGTTCAATAGCAAGAACGCCCTTCACAAAGCAACGGAGACAGTTTGCATGACAAATCGCGGGAAACGCGTGGCCTGGGTGACCGGCGGCGGCAGCGGGATCGGCGAAGCCGGCGCGGAAGCGCTGGCGGCCGACGGCTGGACCGTGGTGGTTTCCGGGCGCCGCCAGGATGCGCTGGATTCGGTGGTGGCCAAAATTACCGCCAAGGGTGGCCACGCCGAAGCGATCGCGCTGGACGTCAGCAAGGCGGAAGACGTGAACAAGGTCGCGAAAAAAATCCTCGCCGGACACGGACGTATCGACCTTCTGGTCAACAGCGCCGGCGTCAACGTGCCGAAACGCAGCTGGGCGGACATGGAGATCGACGGTTGGGACCGGGTGGTCGACATCAATCTCAACGGCGTGCTGTATTGCATGCGCGCGGCGTTGCCGGCGATGCGCGCGCAGAAGGACGGCATCATCATCAACGTCGCCTCCTGGGCCGGACGTCACGTCTCGAAGATGCCGGGCCCGGCCTACACCACGACCAAGCATGCCGTTCTGGCGCTGACCCATTCCTTCAACATGGACGAATGGGTCAATGGGCTGCGTGCATGCTGCCTGTCGCCGGGTGAGGTCGCGACGCCGATCCTGAAATCGCGGCCGGTGGTGCCGTCGGAAGAAGAAGAGGCCAGGATGCTGCAGGTCGAGGATCTCGGCCGCACCATCGCCTTCGTTGCCAGCATGCCGCCGCGGGTCTGCATGAACGAGATCCTGATCAGCCCGACCTGGAACCGGAGTTTTGCGGCGATGCTGGCGAACTGAGAGAGTACTGACCACTTCCCGCCGTCGCTGGTTGAATCGCAGCGAATGCGGCCAGCCAAGCGCACATGCTTACTTCCCTCTCCCCTTGTGGGAGAGGGTGGCTTCGCGAAGCGAAGACGGGTGAGGGGAACAGCCTCTCGTTCTGCGGCTCCCCCTCACCCGCCCTCGCTTCGCTCGGGCACCCTCTCCCACGAGGGGAGAGGGAAGTGAGTATCCCGCATTCGCGACGACGAATGTAGAGTGTCCGCCCCCACACGTGCCGACTCTCGAATAGTTTCAGCCTGCCACAAAAAATATACCTGAAACCGCGCCAAAACCCTCCCGTAACTCGGCCAACGGTGACGCAGTCGGATCTTCGCATCCACCGGCGCCGTCGTTGTTGCCCTCACTCATCGGCGGACCTCCGCCGGTAGCCTCAATCATCGGGAGACGATCCATGTCCAAACGTATTGCACTTCTGTCGGCCGCCGCGTTCAGCGCCCTGGCCCTGACTGCCGCCGTCGTTGCGCCGGTGAGCGCGCAAGACAAGATGATGAAAAGCGAACTGTCCGGCGAGAAGACCGTGATGGTCGGCGGCGCCGCGATGTTCCCGTCGAAGAACATCGTCCAGAATGCCGTCAACTCCAAGGACCACACCACGCTGGTTGCCGCGGTGAAGGCCGCCGGCCTGGTCGATACGCTGGAAAGCAAGGGCCCGTTCACGGTGTTCGCACCGACCAATGTCGCGTTCGGCAAGCTGCCGGCCGGTACCGTCGACACCCTGGTGAAGCCCGAGAACAAGGCGACGCTGACCAAGATCCTGACCTACCACGTCGTGCCCGGCAAGCTCGAAGCCTCCAGCCTGACCAACGGCAAGAAGCTCAAGACCGTTGAAGGTGAAGAGCTGACCGTGAAGCTTGCGGACGGCAAGGTGTGGATTGTCGATGCCAAGGGCGGCACCGCGGCGGTCACGATCGCGAATGTCAACCAGTCCAACGGCGTGATCCACGTGGTCGACACCGTGCTGATGCCGGCGTCGTAACGTCGCACGTAAAACCTCCGCGCACCTGCATTGTCCCCACAGGAAGCGGGCGCATTCCCAAAAGGGATGCAAAACAGGCGAGCCGGGGCAACCCGGCTCGCTTTTTCGTGAACGCGCATCGTCATTCCGGGGCGCGCTCTTCGCGGGAACCAGGAATCCAGACAAAGGCGAACCTCTCTGGATTCCGGGTTCGTCGCCATCGGGCCGCGCTTTGCGCGGACCCGTTGGCGACGCCCCGGAATGACGGGTAGTAAAGTCGACTTGATTGCCTATGTCGCAGTAACGAAACGAAGGTTTTCGGCGTATAAGTGCATATCGATCGGAGCTACGGACCAGCCATGTCGAGCATCACAGCCAGTCAGGAACACGCGGTCGCCACCCCCGCCAAGGTGATTCAGCCGGCATGGGTGCGCACCGTGCACTGGATCAACGCGGTGGCGATGATCCTGATGATCATGTCGGGCTGGCAGATCTACAACGCCTCG
>JAQGJF010000904.1 GCA_028290765.1 Tardiphaga sp. | reverse complement strand
TCGCCCCCTCCGAACTGCTAGCACGAGACCAGAACCAAGGCCCCGACCTCGACCTGATCGACACGTACGAGCCGTCGCCCGAAACGCTGCGCGCGATCGCGCTGGAAGCCGAAGACGCCGCGCGCGCGATCGGCGGCGTCACCAATTCCGACGGCGGCAGCGCCAGTTCCGGATCGGGCGTGTTCGCGCTGGCGACCAGCCACGGGTTCTCCGGGGCCTACGGCTCGACCAGCCATTCGATCAGCGCGTCGGTGGTCGGCGGCGAAGGCGCGGACAAGCAGCGCGACAACGCCTGGCGCTCGGCGCACCACCACGCAGACCTGCCCTCGCCTGCCGAGATCGGCCGGCTGGCGGGCGAGCGCACCGTCGCCAAGCTGAACCCCGGCAAGCTGCGCAGCGGGACGATGCCCGTGGTGTTCGACCCGCGCGTGTCGGCCTCGCTGGTGGGGCACTTGCTCGGCGCGATCAGCGGCAGCGCGATCGCCCGGCGCTCCAGCTTCCTGCTCGACAAGCTGGGCGAGCCGATCTTCGCCCCCGGCATCACCATCGCCGACAACCCGCACGTGCCGCGCGGCCTGCGCTCGCGCCTGTTCGACGGCGAGGGTTTGCCCACCTCGTCGCGCAATCTGGTCGAGGATGGCCGCGTGACCGGGTGGCTGCTCGATTCGGCCTCGGCACGGCAGCTCAATCTTGCGCCGACCGGCCATGCCGCCCGCAGCGGCGGCGGCGCGCCCGGCGTGTCGACCGGCAACGTCCACCTCGCCGCCGGCACCCTGTCGCCGGCCGAGCTGATGGCCGACATCGCCGATGGCGTCTACGTGACCGAACTGATCGGCCAGGGCGTCAACGGCGTCACCGGCGACTACAGCCGCGGCGCGGCCGGGTTCTGGATCGAGAACGGGAAGCTCACTTATGCGGTCAGCGAAGTCACCATCGCCGGGCATCTGCTCGACATCTTCAAGTCGCTGACGCCGGCCAACGATCTTGCGTTTCGCTACGGCGTCAACGCGCCGACCGTGCGCATCGAGGGCCTGACGATTGCCGGACGCTAGCGCCGGGATTGGGCGCGACGACAGCCGGGACTCGCATTTGCCTCGCGATGCCGCGTTGCTGACGGATGTGGTGCGCGAGGCGGGCGCGCTGGCGCTGTCGATGTTTCGCACCGAGCTGCGGATGTGGACCAAGGGCGCATCGTCGCCGGTCTCGGAAGCCGATATCGCGGTCAATGACCTGATCCAGGCGCGATTGCAGTCCGCCACGCCGGACTATGGTTGGCTGTCGGAAGAAAGCGCCGACGATTCCTCGCGGCTGGGAAAACGCCTCACCTGGATCATCGATCCGATCGACGGCACCCGCGGCTATCTCGCCGGCCGGGAAGACTGGTGCGTCAGCGCGGCATTGGTCGAAGACGCCTCTCCCCTGGTTGCCGCGGTGTTTGCGCCGGCCACCGATGAATTTTTCTTTGCCACGCGGGGCAAAGGCGCCACCTGCAACGGGGCGTTGATCCGCGCGACGTCTGGGACCGGCCTCGACTTTTCGCGAATAGCGGGCCCGAAACCGCTGGTCGAACGGCTGACGCAGACCGGCGAGGATATTACACTTTATCCGCGAATCGGGTCGTTGGCATTGCGGCTGTGCCGGGTGGCCGACGGCCGGATCGATGCCGCTTTCGCCGGTGGCCAAAGCCGCGACTGGGACCTTGCGGCGGCCGATTTGATCGTGCACGAAGCGAATGGTAGCATGACGGCGCTCGCGGGCGATGCGATCCTCTACAATCGCGAGGAAGTGACGCATGGCGTGCTGGTGGCTGCGGGGCGCGACCGTCATGCACAACTCGTCGAGCATTTTCGCCGTCGCCCGGTGTGACCGCTCGCGCCAGAGGTTGGAATTCTAGCCTGCTCATGGGCAGCCACGGGGAAATGCGTCATGTCGGACAATGCGCAGCAGCAATTGCTTCATCTGGTGATCGGGGGCGAGTTGACCGACCTTGAACACGTCACCTTCAAGAATCTCGACGAGGTGGAAATCGTCGGCGTGTACCCCAATTACGCCACCGCCTATGCGGCGTGGAAGGCGAAAGCCCAGCAGACCGTCGACAACGCGCATATGCGCTACTTCGTGGTACACCTCCATCGGCTGCTCGATCCGGGTCAAGACGCGAAGCCAACCGCTTGAAAAAACTGCTTCGCAATGTGCTGCGCGCTGGCTGGTTTCAGCGGGCGATCGGGTTTCTGGCGGCTGAGTTCCTGCGGCTGGTCTGGCTGACCAACCGTTTCAGCTTCGATCCGCCCGACGTCTATGCCATCGTTGAGCCGCAGATGCCGGTGATCCTGGCATTCTGGCATGGGCAGCATTTCATGACGCCGTTCATCAAGAAAAACGGACATCGCGGCAAGGTCCTGATCTCGCGGCATCGCGACGGCGAATTCAATGCCATCGCCGCCGAGCGTCTCGGCATCGGCACCGTGCGCGGCTCCGGCGACCATGGATCGGCTTTCCATCGCAAGGGCGGGGTCGGCGCGTTCAAGGAAATGGTGCGCGTGCTCGATGACAACACCAATATGGCTCTGACCGCGGACGTGCCGAAGAAATCCCGTATTGCCGGTCTCGGCATCATCATGCTGGCGCGCGAGTCCGGGCGGCCGATCATGCCGTTCGCGATGGCGACCAGCCGGTTCATCCGGCTGAAGAACTGGGACCGCACCACCATCAATTTGCCGTTCGGCCGCGGCGCGCTGGTCGGCGGCGAGGTGATCACGGTGCCCGCCGATGCCGACTCGGGAGCGATGGAAACGTTGCGGTTACAGCTCGAGGCGACCTTGAACGATGTGACCCGGCGCGCCTACGCGCAGGTCGGCCGTCCGGACGGGGCCGCCCATGTCTAGTTCGCTGCCAACGTCTAGTTCGCTGCCGATGACCTTGCGGGTCTACCGGAAATTGTCGGCGGCGGCGGCGCCGCTGGCGCCGGCGCTGATCAAGCAGCGGCTCAAGCAGGGCAAGGAAGATCCGGCGCGCATCGGCGAGCGGCGCGGGATCACCAGGGATGCGCGACCGCGGGGACCGCTGGTCTGGATCCACGGCGCCAGCGTCGGTGAAGTCCTGGCGGCGGCGGCCCTGATCGAGCGGCTGCGCGCGCTGAACATGCGCATCCTGCTCACTTCCGGCACGGTGACATCGGCGGCGATCGTCGCCAAGCGGTTTCCTCCCGATATCATCCATCAATATGTGCCGTATGATTCACCGCGCTTCGTCGCGCGCTTTCTCGACCACTGGCAACCGAGCCTGGCGCTGTTCATCGAATCGGATCTGTGGCCCAATCTGATCTTGGCCGGCGCGTCGCGTCGGCTGCCGATGGTGCTGATCAACGGCCGGATGTCGCCGCGCTCGTTCCCGCGCTGGCGCCGGTTCTCGACGACGATCTCGGCGCTGCTCGGCCAGTTCGAGGTGTGCCTGGCGCAGTCCAACGTCGATGCCGAACGGTTTGCGGCGCTCGGCAGCCGCAATGTCGTGACCACCGGCAATCTGAAGCTCGACGTGCAGGCGCCGCCCGCCGACACCGGCAGGCTGGAACGGCTGATGGCGCTGACGCGCGGCCGGCCGGTGATCGTGGCTGCATCGACCCATCCCGGCGAGGAGGAGATCCTGGTCGACGTGCACAAGGCGCTGGTGGGTTTCTTTCCGTCGCTGCTGACCGTGATCGTGCCGCGCCATGCCAACCGCGGCGAAGCCATCGTGCGCACCATCGCGATGTCGGGGGTGCAGGTGGCGTTGCGCTCGCGCGAGGAACTGCCGAACGCGACCACCGACATCTATGTCGCGGACACCATGGGCGAGCTGGGACTGTTCTATCGGCTGGCGCCGATCGTGTTCATGGGCGGTTCGCTGGTGCCGCACGGCGGACAGAATCCGATCGAGGCGATCAAGCTCGGCGCATCGATCGTGCACGGACCGCACGTGTTCAATTTTTCCGATGTCTACGAGGCGCTGGACGCCGCCGGCGGCGCCAAGCAGGCCGACAGCACCGAGGCGCTGGTCAAGCAGCTCGGGCAAATGCTCGGCGATCCTGCGGCGCGCAAATTGTCCATCATCGCCGCGGAGCTGGTGGTGGAAAAGCTCGGCGGCGCGCTGGAGCGCACGCTCACGGCGCTCGAGCCCTATCTGCTGCAGCTGCGGCTGGAAATGGGAGCGGCCGATGCATGAGCCGGCCTTCTGGCACCGGCCGTCATCGCTGCTGTCGTATCTGCTGACGCCGTTGGGCGCGCTCTATGGCGCCGTTGCGGCGCGCCGGTTGATGGCTCCGGGTTTCGATGTCGGAATTCCGGTGCTGTGTGTCGGAAATTATCATGTCGGCGGTGCCGGCAAGACGCCGGCCGCGCTGGCGCTGGCAAAGCTGCTTCGAGAGATGGGTGAGGTGCCGGTGGTGCTCAGCCGCGGCTATGGCGGGGCGCTGCGCGGCCCGGTGAACGTCGATCCGCAACGGCATACCGCCGCCGATGTTGGCGACGAACCGCTGATGATGGCGCGGACCGTGCCCGTGGTGGTGGCGCGCGACCGCGTCGACGGGGCCGCCATGGCGCGGTCGCGCAATGCCAGCGTGATCCTGATGGACGACGGCTTTCAGAATCCGGCCATCGCCAAGGACGCCTCGCTGATCGTCATCGACGGCGGCCGCGGTCTGGGCAATGGCCGCGTGTTGCCCGCGGGCCCGCTGCGCGCGCCGCTGCCGCCGCAACTCGCCCGCACCGACGCGCTGATCGTCGTCGGCGCCGGTACCGCCGCCGACAAGGTCGCCAATGCCATCGCCGCCCAGGGCGCCCCGGTGCTGCGCGCGCAACTCGTGCCCGACGACAGCGCTATTGCCGCGCTGCGCGGCAAACGCGTGCTGGCCTTTGCGGGCATCGGCGACCCTGCGAAATTTTTCGCGACGTTGCGCCGGAGTGGCGTCGAGGTTTTGGTGGAAAGGGCGTTTGCCGATCATCACCCGTTTTCACAAAGCGAGATCGAAGCACTGCTGGCCGAGGCCGGCCGCGATGGCCTGACGCCGGTGACGACGGAAAAAGACTTTGCGCGATTGAGTGCCACGCCTCACGCCGAGGCGATCGTGCGGTTTGCGGTCACCATGCAATTCGACGATCCGGCAGCATTGCGGAAATTCGTGGCCGCCCAGCTCAACAAAGCGCGCGAGAAGAAATTCCGCGCCGTAAAATCCTGATCGGAAGTTTACTCGGACGCCTTCAGCGCGCCGGGAAAATGCCGCTTCAATACCGCGGTCGGAACCGCATAGGCTTCCTGCAGGTCGACGCTCCAGTATTTCAGCTCGTCGAGCGGAATCCGTTCGTCGGTGATTGCACAGCGCACATAGGTGCCGGGCGAGATCACGCGGAAATCGCCGTCGAGATATTGGACCTGGGCTTCGCCATGGCCCGAGGGACCAAATTTATTCAGCACCGCTTAACTCCTGGAATCCTTAGTCCCCGGCGGGGCGCCGGGCGGTTGGGTGTTCGACACCACCTACCACAAATATGTGCGCCGGGTCGCCCGCGAAACCCACCGATTTGTGATGATTT
>JAQGJF010000887.1 GCA_028290765.1 Tardiphaga sp. | reverse complement strand
TTTCCGGGCTGGGGGCGGATCTGGATATCGCTTTTCTGGGAACAGTCATCTTGCAGCAGGCTGGTCTGCCGCTTGACGGTGTCTTCGCTACGCGCGCCAGCCTGCTCGAGCAGTGCGGCGCGGCCTACTTCGCGTGCTCCTCCGAACGGAAGCGCCGCTTTCACCGCACGCTGGTGCAGATGGGCCTGATCGACCTGGCGCCGGGGGCGTCTCCGCCATGACAGGCGGAATCGCTCCCCGGATTTGTACGCGTCTTATCCGGGCCGTCCCGGATGAATGAACGCCCACGGATTGCTTTCGGAATCGCGCGGCACCTCGACGACGATCACATAGGGCCGGCCGTCGGCCAGGGCCTTTTCCAGTGCCGGCTTGAAGCCGTCGGGTGACGTCACCCGCGCGGCGCCGGCGCCGAAGGATTCCGCGAGCTTGACGAAGTCGGGGTTGACCAGGTCGGAGGCGACGACGCGGCCGTCGAACACCTTGATCTGGTCGCGCCGCACATTGCCATAGGCGTTGTTGTTGAAGATCAGCGTCACCACGCAAATGTTGTATTGAACCGCTGTCGAAAGCTCCTGCACGGCGAACATGAAGCCGCCGTCGCCGGTGATGGCGACCACCGGCCGATCGGGATTGGCTACCTTGGCGCCGAGCGCGGTCGGGAAGCCCGATCCCAGCGTACCCTGATAGCCCGAGGATATGAACGTGCGCGGCTGGTAGACCGGAAAGCCGTACCACGACGCAAAGCCGACCTGCGACAACTCGTCGGTGACGATGGTATTTTGCGGCAGCACCTCGCGCAGGATGTTCAGATAGGCCATCTGCGGCTGGATCGCCTGGATCTCCTTGAGCGCGGCGGCGGAGGCTTCGCGGATCGCCGCGCGGCGGCCCTTCTGCTTGGTATAGCCGGCGCGGCTTACCGCCGCGACCAGATCGCGCGTGGCGGCCTGGGAGTCGGCCACGATGCCCACGTCAGCGGCGAAGCGGCGCATCTCGGCGGCGTCGATATCGATGCGAATGGACTTCTGGCCGTCGGGACGATAGCCCCAGCGCCACGTCGGCAGTTCGAGCCGCGTGCCGATGCCGATGATGAGGTCGACCTGCGGCCACAATTTGTAGGCGGCGGCCATGGTGAGGCCGAGCTCATGGGCATTGCTGACGATGCCGCGGCCGCTGCGGAACGCCACCACCGGCGCGTCGATCGCTTCGGCGAGCTCCAAAATCTCTTCGCTGGCATGGATGGCGCCGGTGCCGACGAAGATCATCGGGCTCTTGGCAGCGGCGATCGCCGCCGCGGCGGCCTTGATGCGGTCGCTGTCCGGCGGCGGGGGCGGGAACAGATCGAACGGCTTGGCCGCGCCGGTGTCGGCGCGTTGCGTAAAGATGTCCCACGGCATTTCCAGCGCGACCGGTCCCTTGCGGCCCGACCGCATTTCCTGGAACGCGCGCGACACCATGGTGGGGGCATCGCCGGGATATTCGACGCGCTCCGCCCATTTCACGAAGCTGCGCAGCGTCGCCAACTGGTCCGGCATCTCGTGCAGATGGCCGCGACCCTGGTCGAGGAATTTTGTCGGCACCTGGCCGGTGAGGCACAGCACCGGCTCGTTACTGCCGAAGGCGTTGAGCAATGCCGCGCCGGCATTCAGCACGCCCGGCCCGGGCACCACGCTGAACACCGCCGGCTTGCCGGTGGAGCGCGCATAGCCATAGGCCATGTAGCCGCAGGCCTGCTCGTGGCGCGCGCCGACGACGCGCAGCTGTGCCTTCGCAAAGGCATCGAACACGCCGTAGATTTGCGCGCCGGGCAAGCCGAAGACCGTGTCGACGCCATGGGCGATCAGGCCGTCCACGAGTGCTTCGCCGCCTGTCATTGAGGCCATTTTGTTGTCCAATCCTGCTCGAATGATTTTTCAGGCTTCGTCGACCACGCCGTTGCGCAGCACGCCGATGTTTTCCGCTTCCACTTCCACCACGTCGCCGGGCTTGAGATAGCGCGGCGGATCGAACCGCGCACCGGCGCCGGTCGGCGTTCCGGTCACGATGACGTCACCGGGAACCAGCGTCGTGAAGGTCGAGATGTAATGGATGATGAAACGGAAGCCGAAGATCAGCCGGCCGGTGCGGTCGTCCTGGCGCGTTTCGCCGTTGACGCGGGTGGTGAGGCGGATGTCGGCGATATCGGTTTCTTTCTTGTAAGGCACAATCCACGGGCCGAGGCTGCCGGTGGAGTCGAAATTCTTGCCCTGGGTGACGTTGAACTTGGCGTGGCGGACCCAGTCGCGGATGGTGCCTTCATTGCACAGCGTCGCCGCGGCGACGTGGTCGAGCGCCGAGCTTTCCGGAATGTGGCGGCCGGCCTTGCCGATCACCAGCGTCACTTCGCCCTCATAGTCGAGCTGCTGCGAGGCGCGCGGGCGTACCAGCGGGGCTTCATGGCCGACGAAAGAGCGCGGCGTGCGCATGAACATCGAGGGATATTTCGGCGCGGCCTGGCCGTCCTTGTACTCTTCGTTGCGGTCCGGATAGTTCACGCCGATGCAGATAATCTTTTCCGGCGCGGGGATTGGCGGCAGCCATGTGATGGCGGACAGCGCAAAATCCGGCGACAGCTTTGCAGCGTCGTCGGCGAGCCGCGTCAGCGCGCCGGCGGCGATCACTTCGCGCAGCGTCGGATAATCCTTTGCGTGCCGTGCGGATAGATCGACGATACCGCCATCGACGACGGCGCCGTATTTGATCGATCCATCGACGGAGAAGGTAGCGAGGCGGGAAGGGGTCATGCGTTTTCCAAATGCGGGTGGTGGTGAAGTTGGCGCGCGGTTCGCTTCTTGAGAGTGTGATGACGGTGTGTGATCCCTCCCCCTTGTGGGGAGGGTCGGCCGAGCGAAGCGGAGGCCGGGGTGGGGGTAGCCACAAGGACGGCTTTCACTGTGGCTACCCCCACCCGACTGGCCTTCGGCCAGCCACCCACGATCGAGCTTTCGCTCGATCGGACCCCACAGGGGGGAGGGATAAGCAAGAGATGCGGCGGCTGTTTGTTTTCAACTGCGATGGCCATGCTTCAGCCCGGGTTCATCCCGGAAGCCTTGATCACCGCTGTTGCGGCGGGCGTGGTCAGATAGGTAATGAAGGCCTTCGCAGCTTCCGCTTCCTTGCTGTCGGCGGCGACTGCTGCCGTGAAAACCAGCTCCTGCTGCAATTCGGCGGGGAACGGGCCTGCCAGTTCGACACCGGGCGCGATCAGCACATTGATCAGAAACACCCCGAGTTCGGCCTCGCCTTTGGAGACCGCAAGCGGAATTGCCGTTGTCGCGGTTTGTGCCTTGGTCTTGGCCTTCATCGCCTCGCCGATGCCCAGGCGCTCGAAGACGCTGGTGACATAGGCGCCGGCTGCGCTCGCCGGAAGATAGGCGATCGACTGTGCGTCGAGCAGCGTCTTTTTCAGTGCATCAGGCGTGCCGACGTCGGGCTTGGGAGCGCCGGCGCGGATGGCGACGCCGTAGCCGACGCGGGCGATGTCGATCGTCGGTCCGGAGGCGAACTTCGCCCTGGCCGCGGCGTCCTTCATCACGTCGACGGGAACCACGCCGAGGTCGAAGGCGGCGCCCGATGTGGCCTGCTTGATCAGGTTGGGCGTGGAATCGAACGCAATGACGAGCTTGTGGCCGGAGGCGCGCTCGAATTGCGGAGCGAGCTCCTTCAACGGACCGGTCATCGAGCCTCCCGCCAGCACCTTGAGTTCGGCGGCGTGCAGGGTCGTCACCGGCAACAGGCCGAGCGCGAGGCCCAGCATCGAGGCGGCCGCGGTGAGTTGGGCGAGCGATGGTCTGTCCATGATCTCCTCATTATTCATCCCTGAACGTGGTGACTTTAAGTTAATTCGGCATCGCCAACCCCGTCATTGCGAGGAGCTCTTGCGACGAAGCAATCCAGTTTTGCTTTTTTGGCTTCTGGATTGCTTCGCTTCGCTCGCAATGACGGGACTAGTGACGCCGATTAAGCTTAAAGGCATTGCGCATCCTAATCGGCAATCTTGACGTCGGCGACAAACTGCGGTTCGCGGACCGCCTGGCCCGGGAACGGCGAACCCTGCTCGAACCAGGAGCGCGGCGCCGGCGCGCCCCACAAGGTCTGCCGGCGCGGATCGCGCAGCGACCAGCGCATCGGTTCGTGGTCGTGGTCCATGGTGTTGTAGTCGCTGGTGTAGAGTTCGAGACGATGGCCGTCGGGATCGCGGACATAGAGAAAGAACGCGTTGGCGATGCCGTGCCGGCCGGGGCCGCGCTCGAGATTTGTCAGAAACCCGCTCGACGCCATCACGTCGCACAGATGCAGGATGTTCATCGCCGTCGGCACCCAATAGGCGAAGTGGTGCAGGCGCGGGCCGCGTCCGTTGGTGATGGCGAAGTCATGCACGTTGCCCTTACGATGCATCCAGGCCGCGGCGATGCGCCCGTTCGGGCCGTCTTCCTCGCCATATTCGGTGAGGCGGAAGCCGAGCCGCGCATAGAAATCGACGGTGTCCTGCACCTCGGCGGCGAACACGTTGAAGTGGTCGAGGCGTTGCGGATGACAGCCCTTATAGAGATCGTAGCGCCGCAGCAGATGCGGTCGTTTCTCCATGCTGGCATAGAGTTCGATCTGGAAGCCGAGCGGATCGGTGAAATGCAGCGTGCGGCCCTGGAACGGCCGCTCGACAAAGGCATAGAGGATTCCGTTCTCGGCGAAGAACGCCGCGGCCTTGTCGAGGTCGGCTTCATTGCCGAGTTTGAAGCCGAGGCGATTGCAGGCGGCGGTTGCCGCCTTGCGCAGCACCAGCGAGTGGTGCTGATGCTCCTCGCTACCGCGCAGATACACCGCCTCGCTGTCAGCATCCTCGACATGCAAGCCGATGGTGTTTTCGTAGAATTCGCGGCTGGCCTTCAGGTCCACCACATCCAGCACGGCATGGCTGGCGCGGATGATGTTGAACGGCGGATCGAAGATATGCTTGGGCACCGGCATGGGCGTTTCCTTAGATGTTTATGTCCCGAGGGATGCCCTCATGGTGAGGAGGCGCTTCTTCAGCGCCGTCTCGAACCATGAAGCCACACGCGGCTGCATCCTTCGAGACGCGGCCAAGCGGCCGCTCCTCAGGATGAGGCAAACCAGGTGGATCGTCTGGGGGCTGAAATTCAAACTAGACCCCCAGCCGCTGGATCTTGTGCGTCCCCCTCGCGAGCGAGACGTGTTTGGTTTCCATGTAGAAATCGAACGAATAGTCGCCGCCGTCGCGGCCGATGCCACTTGATTTCATGCCGCCGAACGGCGTCGGCAGATGAC
>JAQGJF010000879.1 GCA_028290765.1 Tardiphaga sp. | reverse complement strand
AGCGCGTTGCGCAGTACGTGGCGGCGCTGGATCACATTGTCGCGCAGGCCTTTGGCGCGCGCGGTTTTCACGAAGTCCAGCCGCTTCACCTCCAGCATCGAGGCGCGGGTCATGCGGGTGTAGGTCGCCATGAAGAACAGACCGATGGTCATCGCCGGCATCACCAGATGGGCGGCGACGTCGCCGACATAGGCGAGGCCTTTAGTGTTGCCGCCGACGGTGTCGTACCCAAAACTCGGCAGCCAGCCGAGCGTAACCGAGAACAAGAGAATGCTCATCAGCGCGATCCAGAAGATCGGCGTGGCATAGAACACCAGCGCCGCCGTGGTGATGGCGCTGTCGGCCCAGGTGCCGTGGAAGCGCGCCGCCAGCGCGCCGAACAGGATGCCGAACACCAGCGAGATCGCGAACGCCGTCAGCGTCAGCAGCAGCGTGGCCGGCAGCCGTTCGGCGATCAGTTTCGACACCGGCATCTGCTGGCGAAACGAGAAGCCGAGGTCGAGGCTGGCGACGCCCTTCACATAGGTGAACAACTGCTCCGGCAGCGGCTTGTCGAGCGAGAACTTTTCCCGCAACTGCGCCACGAATTGCTGGTCGCTGGCGCCGGCCTCGCCGGCCATCACCACGGCGGGGTCGCCGGGTGCGAACCGGATCAGGAAAAAGTTCAGCACGATGATCGCGAACAACACGATCACGCCTTTGACGATGCGCTGGGCGATGAAGGAGAGCATCAGGGCGTGAATTTGCTGGAGTTCACGTGCGCCGTCTCCGCCCCGGCGGCGCGCTCCCTCGCCCCGCTTGCGGGGAGAGCTGAAGCAGCGCGCGACGAAGCGTTGGCGTTCTCCCACAAGCTCTCAGCGAGTCGTCCCTGCGAACGCAGGGACCCATCACCCCTGGCCTTGATCGTGAAGGAAGGCATCTGCCACATTGCCAAAAAGAGACTCCGCGCCGTATGGGTCCCTGCGTTCGCAGGGACGACTCGCTGAAGGGTTTCCGCTTGCGGAATTGCGTCCCTACTTATCAATCCAGGCGTCGCGGAAGCCGTCGTTGACGCCGATGGCGGTGGTGATGAGGTTCTTGATCTTGCAGTTGGTGATGGTGGGAAACTGCAGTTCGAGCATCCACGCCACCGGCACGTCCTCGACCAGGATCTTCTGCGCCTTTTCGTAGAGTTCCTTGCGCTTGGAATCCGGTGTCGCCACCGCACCGTCGGCGAACAGCTGGTCGATCTCGGGATTGGAATAGCCTTCGACGTTGTTGAAGATCTGGCCCTTGGCGATCTGGCTGGAGACGTAGTTGCGCCCGACCCCGAGCGCGGGATCGCCGTACTGGTAGAGATAGGTGAAGGCGATGTCGTAATCCCATTCGCCGAGCTTCTGGTTCGAGCCGGGGACGTCTGTGGCGATGGTCTCGATGTTGAGGCCGACATCCGTCAGGTTCTGCTTCACCGCTTCGCCCCAGCGCTGCCAGGTCTCGCCATAGGGCAGCGGCATCAGGCGGATCTTCTCGCCCTTGTAGCCGGCTTCCTTCAGCAGCGCCTTGGCCTTGGCCGGATCGAACGGATACTTTTTCACGTCGTCGGTGTAGAACTTGATGCTGGAGGCCGAGGGACCGGTGGCGACCTTGCCGAGGCCGTTCCAGATCACGTCCTTGGCGAAGTTGCGGTCGACGGCATACATGATGGCCTGGCGGATGGTCTTGTTGGCGGTGGGGCCGGCGCGGTTGTTGAGCCACATCCAGGCCAGCGGGCTGAAGAACTCCCAGCCTTCGCCGGTGACGCAGGCGCCCTTGACCTTGGAGAGGCGCGGCACGTCGAAATTTTCCACCGAACCGCCCGGCAGCACGTCGACCTTGCCGGTCTCGAACGCCACCGAGCGCGCCGCGGCGTCCGGGATGATCTGCCAGTAGATCTCGTCGATATAGGGCTTGCCCTTGACGTGATAGTTCGGATTTTTCACGAGCCGGATGAACGAGCCCTTCAGCCATTCCTTGAACATGAACGGGCCGGTGCCGACCGGCGCTGTGTAGTTCGGATTGGTCTTGAAGTCGGTGCCGTCATAGAGATGTTTCGGGACCATCGGCATCGAGCCGACCTCGAAGATGCCGAGGAACGGGCCGAACGGCGCCTTCAGCGTGAACACCACGGTGAGGTCGTCCGGCGCCTCGACCTTTTCGAGCTGCAGCAGATTGCCGCGGGCGCGGGCGTGGGTCACTTTCAGCATCTCGATCGAAAACAGTACGTCGGCCGAGGTGAACGGCTTGCCGTCATGCCAGGTGACGCCCGGCTTGAGCTTGAAGGTGTAAACCTTGGCGTCGGGGCTGACGGTCCAGCTCTCGGCGAGGCCGGGCAGCGGCTCCAGCGTCTTCGAGTAGCGCAGCAGGCCTTCATAGATATTGCCCGACACCATCTGGGTCGGGCCGTTCTGGACCTGCGCCAGCATCAGGCCCGGCGGTTCCGGCTGGATCACGGCGTTGATCGTGCCGCCCAGTTTCGGCTCCTGTGCGCGCGCCATTCCCATGACGCAGCCGCTTAGCAACAACGCAACCGCCACTCGCTTCAACATCACCACTCTCCCTGGCGCCGGTCAGGCGCGGTTTCGACGATGGGATACGACATCAGTTCATGAAATCCGGATCGCTGCGCTCGAGCATGCGCTTGAACGCCGACCATTCGATATCGGGAGCCCCCTCGATCTCGATGCGGTCTCCGCCGCGGGCATATTGTCCGGCAGTCTTCAGCGCGACCGCTTCCGACGGCCGGACGATCTCGGCGCCGGCGGCCTGCAGCGCCAGCTGGGCGCGGCACGACCGCTCCATGTTGTGCATCAGCTTGAAGGCTTCGGCGACCGAACGTCCGCAGGTCAGAAGGCCATGGTTGCGCAAAATCAGCACGAACTTGTCGTCGAGGTCGGCGACCAGCCGCTCGCGCACGTCGAGATCGAGCGCGATGCCTTCGAAGTCGTGATAGGCGAGCCGGCCGGCGAACTGCATCGACCATTGATTGAGCGGCAGCAGCCCTTCCTTCTGGCAGGACACCGCGACACCGGCGACGGTGTGGGTGTGCAGCACGCAGACCGCGTCCTGGCGCGCGGCGTGCACCGCGCTGTGAATGGTGAAGCCGGCCGGATTGATGCCGAGCCCCAACGGATCGTCGATCACAGTACCGTCGATGTCGACGGTGACGAGGTTCGAGGCGGTCACCTCCTCGAAGCGCATGCCATAGGGGTTGATCAGGAAACGGTCATGCCGGCCGGGCAGGCGGACCGAAATATGGGTGTAGATGCTGTCGTCGAGGCCGAGCCGATGGATCAGCCGGTAGGCGGCGGCGAGGTCGATGCGGCTTTGCCGGACAGCATCGAGCGTCGGCGCGAGGCTTGCATGAATGTTCAAGGGCATGGTTCCCGTTTTTGACGCCTCGCAGCAAATACAAAGAAATTCGGGCTCGCAAGACTAAACTGTCGACAATCGACGCTTATTTCTTGTACAGGGGGATCCAACAGGGTCTCCACATGCGTCTCATCACCCCTCCGGTCGGGCTGACCGCCCTTGCCGATACCGACCTGGTCGGCCAAGTCGCCCGGATTCTGACCAAGGCCATCATCGAGGGCCGGTTGCCCCCTGGCGCCAAGGTGGTCGAGGCCGGCGTCGCGCGCGAACTCGGCATCAGCCGGGCGCCGGTGCGCGAGGCCGCCCGCCTGCTGGAGCGGCAGGGATTGCTGGTGGCGAACCCGCGCCGCGGCTTTTTCGTCCGCAAGCTCGAGCCCACCGACATCGACGAGATTTACGATCTGCGGATCTGCGTGGAGTGCCATGCCGGCGTGCTGGCGGCGAAAAACCTGACGCCGGGAAGCCGCGACGCGCTGCGGCGGCAGATCGCGGTGCTGTACGAGACCGCCGATCTCGACGATCCCGCCCGCCAGGTCGAGGA
>JAQGJF010000873.1 GCA_028290765.1 Tardiphaga sp. | reverse complement strand
TTTCAGCACCATGCCGCCGATGATTTCGCGCAGGCGGTGGCTGCCCTGGCTGCCGATCGTCAGCGTCAAATGATCGCGCTTGGCGTCGTATTCGCAGACCGCGGCGCGGGTTTCCATGTAATTGGTGATGATGCGCGGATTGACGATCTTGACCTCGGCCACCGCATGGGCCTTAGCACACACCACATCGGTCGCCTTCTTGTCGCCGATCGGCACATCGAACAGCACGTTGCCGGGATGATCCGGCCAGACCTGCGGCGCGCCTTTCTTGACGGCGTTGGCCACGCCGATCACCGCCGGCAGCGGCGTCCAGTTGACCTCGATCGCCTCCACGGCGTCGCGCGCCTGCTCGACCGTCTCCGCCACCACGAACGCGACCGCATCGCCGACATGGCGCACCAGGTCACGGGCGAGGATCGGATAGGCCGGGCCGGTGAAGGGATCGGTCTCCAGGTTGAACAGGCACGGCAGGTCGCCGAGATCCTTGACGTCCTCGGCCGTGAAGATCGCGCCGACGCCCGGCAGGCCGCGTGCCCGGGTCACGTCGATGGTGAATTTCGCATGCGCGTGTGGCGAGCGCAGCACCAGCCCATGCATCAGGGCCGAAGGCGCATGGTCGTCGGTATAGCGACCCTTGCCGCGAATCAGGGCATCGTCCTCCTTGCGAAGCACGCTTTGACCGACGCCGAATTTGATGGGAGCCATCATATCTCCGATTGCAGTTTAGATTTGTTCCATACTGCAGCGGATCGCGAAGAAGAGCAATCTCGGCCCCGGGGCGCGGCAGGTGCGGGAAACACCCGAATGTGAAGAATGCCTCGCGCCCGGACGGGCTTCGCCCTAACCGCGAACCAGCGACCGGATCCAGCCGCCGCCGAACAGCAGCAGGATCGAGGCGACATAGACGACAGCGCCGACCACGATCAGCAGCGCCAGCGTGGCCTCGTCCCGCAGCGCGGCCAGATGTGCGAATTGCACCGCGGCAAAGCGCGCTGCGAACCACAGTACGGCGGCCAGCACGAGGCCGGTGACGACAAATTTCGCCAACCCGCGCAGCAGCGCCGAATCGAACTCCAGATGCCCTGCCCGCACCGCAAAACCGATCACCAGCAGCAAATTGATCCAGGCGCCGACCGCGGTCGCCAGCGCCAGGCCGACCTGCGCCAGCGATCCCACCAGCAGGATCTTCAGGAGCACATTGACCGCGACGCCGGTCAGCGCCGCCTTCACCGGCGTCGCGGTGTCCTTGCGGGCGTAGAAGGTCGCTACCGCACTACGGATCAGCACGAACGGAATCAGGCCGACCGCATAGGCGGCAAGCGTGGCGCCGGCGGCAACCGCATCGGCTTTGGTGAAGGCGCCGCGCGCGAACATCGCCCGCATGATCACATCCGGCACGGTCAGGAACGCGGCCACGAACGGCACAGAAAACAACAGCGTGAATTCGAACGCCCGGCGCTGCGACGCCATCGCGCCGGCGCGGTCACCCGCGGTCAGCCGCCGTGACATTTCCGGCAGCAGGACCGTGCCGATCGCAATGCCGATGACGCCGATCGGCAACTGGTTCAGCCGGTCGGCATAATACAGCGCGGACAACGCGCCGGCCGGCAGGAACGTCGCGATGATGGTGTCGGCAAACAGGGCGACCTGCGTTCCCATCGAGCCCAGTGTCGCCGGCCCCAAAGCGCGAAAGAACGCACGGACATCATCATCGAGCTTCAGCGTTGCGAATTTCGGCAGGCCGCCATGGGTCGCGAGGTCGCCTGCGAGCAGGAAATACTGCAGGAAGCCTGAAATCAGCACGCCCCATGCAGCGGCGTGGCCGGCGCTCGGAAACAACGCCGCCAACGCCAGCGTCGCCATCATCGAGATGTTGAGAAAGATCGGCGCCGCCGCAGCACTGGCGAAACGATGCATCACGTTGAGCATGCCGCCATAAAGCGTCACCAGCGTGATCAGCAGCAGATAGGGAAAGGTGATGCGGGTGAGCTCGATCGCCAGCCGGCGCTGTTCGGCATCGTCGGTGAAACCGGGCGCCAGAATGCTCATCGCCTGCGGCATGAACAGCAAGGCCACGGCAAGCAGGACAAGCTGCGATAGAAACAGAAGGGTGAAGATGCGATTGGCGAACAGTTTGGCCGAGGTCTCGCCGTCTTCGCCCTGGACATGGGCGTAGGCCGGCACGAAGGCGGCATTGAAAGCGCCTTCGGCAAAGATCGCGCGGAAATGGTTGGGCAGGCGCAGCGCAACGAAGAACGCGTCGGCCACCGGCCCGGCGCCGAGGATCGCGGCGAGCATGATGTCGCGCGCGAAGCCGGTCAGCCGCGAGAGCAGGGTATAGCCGCCGACGGTGAAAATGCGTCCGAGCATCAAGCGCTTCTACAGCATGCGGCGCTCACGCAAAATGCTCTTTTCGGGCTTATGCCCCGAGCGCGTCGCGCACCGCCGCGATGACCCGCTGCTGCGTCGGCTCGTCGAGATAGGCGTGCATCGGCAGGCTGATGACGTCGTCGGAAAGCTTTTCACACACCGGCAAGCCGCCTTCCGCCACCGGATAATCGCGATACGCGGTCTGCTGGTGCATCGATTTCGGATAATAGATCGCGGTGGGAATGCCCTGCGCCTTCAATGACGCGGCAAAACCGTCGCGATCGCAGCCCTGCGGCAGACGGATGGTATATTGCGCCCATACCGACGTGCAGCCAGGGGCCAGGCGCGGAACCGACACCAGATTGCCGAGGCCTCTTGCATAGCGATCCGCAACCAGGCTGCGCGCCGCGATCTCGTCCTCGAATATCTTCAGTTTCTCGAGCAGGACCGCCGCCTGCACGGTATCGAGGCGCCCGGTCAGTCCGAGGCGGACATTGTCGTATTTGTCGGAGCCCTGGCCATGGACCCGGATGCTGCGCAGGTCTGCGGCCAACTGCGCATCGTCGGTGAAGATGGCGCCGCCGTCGCCGTAGCAACCGAGCGGTTTTGCCGGGAAAAAACTGGTCGCGGTGGCGAGGCCGAAGGTGCCGAGACGGCGGCCCTTGTAACTTGCGCCGAACGCCTGCGCGGCGTCGTCGAGCACGAACAGACCCTCGGCCTCCGCGACTGCGCAGATCGAATCATGGTCCGCGCTCTGCCCGAACAGGTCGACCGGGATCACCGCCTTCGGCTTCAGTCCCTGCTTCCTGGCGGTGGCGATGCCGCGCTTCAAGGCGTCGGCATCCATGTTGAAGGTCGTCTCGTCGACATCGACAAACACCGGCACTGCGCCGGTCAGCGCCACGGCTTCGCCGGTGGCGCAGAAGGTGAACGACGGACACAGCACCGCATCGCCCTGCCCGACGCCCTTGGCCATCAGCACCATCAGCAACGCATCGGTACCACTGGCGCAGCTCACCACATGTTTGGCGCCGGTATAGGCGGCGAGTTCGGCCTCGAGCTGCGTCACTTCCGGACCGTTGATGAATTGGCAATGCGTGAGCACCCGCCCCACCGCTTCGTCGATGGATTTACCGAGCCGCCGTCGCTGCGCGCCAATGTCGATGAAGGGAACGGGATCAGGACGCATATGCTGATTCATGGTGCCTTGCAGGA
>JAQGJF010000840.1 GCA_028290765.1 Tardiphaga sp. | reverse complement strand
CACGCTGAGCCTTGGCCGCACCAATTCGTTCTTTCTCGGCGGCGGCCGCGCCATGCTGAATGCGCTGTATCTCACCGCCGAAAACCTCGGCGTCACTGTCCGCTACGAGGCGGAAGTCACCGCACTCGAGGTCGAGAACGGCATGTTCCTGTCGGCCACCGTGAAGCAGGCCGGGGCAGCGCACCGCGTTCGCGCGGCAGCGCTGGTGGCGGCCTCCGGCGGCTTCGAAGCCAATATCGACTGGCTGAAGGAGGGCTGGGGCGAGATCGCCGAGAACTTCCTCATTCGTGGCACGCCATACAATCGCGGCACGGTGTTGCGGATGCTGATCGACCATCAGGTAATGCAGGTCGGGGACGTTCGGCAGTGCCACGCGGTGGCGATCGACGCCCGCGCGCCGAAATTCGACGGCGGCATCATCACTCGGCTGGACTGCGTGATCTACGGCATCGTCGTCAACAAGAACTGCGAGCGCTTCTACGACGAGGGCGAGGACATCTGGCCGAAACGCTATGCGATCTGGGGGCGGCTGGTGGCCGCGCAGCCGGACCAGATCGCCTATATCATCTTCGACGCGCGGTCGCTGGAACTGTTCATGCCGTCGCTGTTTCCGCCGATCAAGGCCGACAGCATCGAAGCGCTCGCCGCGCTGCTCGAACTCGACCCGGAAAAATTGTCGCAGACCATCAGCACCTTCAACGCCGCGGTGCAGCCCGGCACTTTCGATCCCGATAATCCCGACGATTGCGCCACGGCGGGGATCACGCCGGCGAAGACGCATTGGGCACGACGGATCGAGGCCGGGCCGTTCTATGCCTATCCGGTGCGGCCCGGCATCACCTTCACTTATTTGGGCGTCAAGGTGACCAAGGAAGCCCGCATGGTCTTGGCGGGCGGACGCCAGGCCGTGAACATGTTCGCCGCCGGCGAGATCATGGCCGGCAATGTGCTGGGCCAAGGCTACGCGGCCGGGATCGGCATGACCATCGGCAGCGTATTCGGGCGCGCCGCGGGACGGGGAGCGGCCAGATATGCACGCAACTAGCGCTCTGGCCGAGGCCGATCGGCTGATGACGGTCTGCAACTCCTGCCGCTACTGCGAGGGAATCTGCGCGGTGTTCCCGGCGATGGAAATGCGCCGGGCGTTTTCGGATGGCGACCTCAATTACCTCGCCAATCTCTGCCATTCCTGTGGCGCCTGCTATTACGATTGCCAGTTTTCGCCGCCGCACGAATTCAACGTCAATGTGCCGGCCGTACTGGCGCAGGTTCGCGGCGAATCCTACGAGGCCTATGCCTGGCCGCGGTTTCTCTCCGGCAGTTTCCAGCGCAACGGGCTGGTGATCAGCATCGCCGCGGCGTTGAGCGTCGCCGCCTTCATCATCGGCTTCGTCCTGTTCCGCGACACCGCCGTGCTGCTCGGCAGCCATACCGGCCCCGGCGCATTCTATCAATTGATGCCGCACAACGCGATGGCCGCGCTGTTCGGCGCCGCCTTCCTCTATGCGATCGTGGCGATATCGATGGGTGTCCGCAACTTCTGGCGTGACATCGGCGAGCCCGCCGGCGCGCTGGCTGAACCGGCCTCGATCTGGCAGGCGATCAAGGATGCCTCGACGCTGCGCTATCTCGACGGCGGCGGTGTCGGCTGCATGAACGAGGACGACAAGCCGACCGACAGGCGGCGGCTGTATCATCACTTCACCTTCTACGGTTTTATGCTTTGCTTCGCCTCGACCTCGGTCGCCACGTTGTATCACTACCTCGGCCGCGAGGCGCCGTTTCCCTGGTACGACCTGCCGGTGTTGCTGGGCACGCTCGGTGGCCTCGGCCTGATCGCCGGGCCGATCGGATTGCTGCGCGAAAAATTCCGCCGCGATCCGATCCTGCAGGACGAGAAGAAGTACGGCATGGACGTCGCCTTCCTGGCGATGCTGTTGATGACCAGCCTCACCGGCATGGCGCTGCTGGGCCTGCGCGCGACGCCGGCGATGGGGCTGCTGCTGGCGCTGCACATCGGCATCGTGTTCGCGCTGTTCATCACCATGCCCTATGGCAAGTTCGTGCACGGCTTCTATCGCTTCGTCGCGCTGGTGCGCTACGCCAGGGAACGGCGAATGCTGGAGACCTAGCGCGGTGTCAGATCGCCTTTCAGATTGCCTTCTAGATTGCCTTGGCCCCATAAAGATGGTCGGCGTTCTTGATGGTCGCCAGCAGCACTTCGAGGATGCGCTGGGTGTTGGGGGAGAACGAGCGTTGGTGCCGGGTGATCAGGCACACCTCGCGTACGATCTGCGGGTCATGCAGCAGGCGAAATTCGAATTCGGACAATGGCGCCGAGTTGGCCGCGAGGGCCGGAAGCACCGACAGTTTTCCGCCCAGGGTCAAAAGGGCATAGAGCGACGTCGTGCTCGAGGCGCGGTCGGACGAGCCGGTCCTGCCTTGCAATCCAAGTTCCGGATTCTTGTCCAGCAGCGCGCCGATACCGGTATCGCCGGTCAGGCCGATGTAATCATGCTGTTGCAGGTCCTTCCAGGTCAGGTCTCCCTTCAACCGGGCGATAGGATGGTCGGCCGGGTAAACCACGCCATACGGATCGGACAGGATCGGGACGTAATCCAGGTCGGGAAAATTGTTCAGCCGGCTGGCAATTCCGAAATCCATTTCGCCATTGAGGATGGCGCGCTCGATCTTGTCGGATCCGCCGTCGGTGACGGAGATGCTGATGCCGGGATAGGACTGCCGGAACGAAGCCAGCGTCGGGCCGAGAACATGGGTCATCATGGACGGCGCCGCGGCGATGCGGATATGCCCGTGCTGGCTCCGTGCAACCGCCTGCAGGTCGCCGATCGCATTGTCGAATTCGCGCAGAACCCGGTCGGCGACCCCTTTGAACCAGGCTGCATCCCGCGTCAGTTCGACACGTCTTGTGGTTCGGTCGAACAGTTTCAGGCCGACCGAGACTTCGAGTTGCTGAATGGTGGCGGTCAGGGACGACTGGGTCTGGAACAGGCGGCCGGCGGCAAGCGTGAAGGATCCCGTTTCGGCCACCGCAACGAAACACCGCAGATGCCGCAGGGAGATTCGCGCCGCCATTTTCCTGTCCTCGTTCGCGCAAGCCTGACATGGCCGCGACCGCAGCTCAATGTCTATCCGAGGCGGCCTAAAACTGTCATAACGCCTTGAACTCTTGCACCAATTTCGACGCCGGGGGAAGCTGGATTGTTCCGCCGGCAAAGTCTCGAAAACCTGTCTTCAAGCACAATGGATGGCGACGATGGAACATGCAGCGAAGCGGACGCGAGGCGAGATCCGGGTCGCCATTGTCGGGCTGGGACCGATCGGCAGGACGGTCGCGGCAGCGCTCGACCACGGGATCGATGGGCTGTCGCTGGCGGCGGTTGCCATCCAGAATCCCGAAAAGCACAGCGGCTTTCTGGCCGGGCTGAAGCGACCGCCGGCCGTCGTTCCGATCGACGGCCTTTCCGATCTCGCCGACCTCGTGATCGAGTGCGCGCCGGCGAAGCTGCTCCATTCAATCGTCGCGCCGTTCGTCAGCCGGGGCAAGACCGCGCTGGTGCTCAGCGCCAGCGCGCTGCTCGCGCATCCGGAACTGATCGATGTTGCGAAGCTGAATGGCGGCCAGATCATCGTTCCGACCGGCGCCCTCATCGGCCTCGATGCCGTGACCGCGGCCGCGGAAGGCAAGATCCATTCGGTGCGCATGGTCACGCGCAAGCCGGTCAAGGGACTGATCGGTGCACCCTATATCGTCGAGAACAACATCGACATCGAATCCATCACCGCGCCGCTGAAGGTGTTCGAGGGCACCGCGCGCGAGGCCGGCAAGGGATTCCCGGCCAATCTGAACGTCGCGGTCGCCCTCTCGCTCGCCGGCATCGGCCCGGATCGGACCGTGCTGGAAATCTGGGCCGATCCCGCGCTGACGCGCAATGTCCATCAGGTCGAGGTCGATTCCGACTCGGCGCGATTTTCGATGATGATCGAGAACATCCCGTCGGAAAATCCGAAGACCGGCCGCATCACCGCGCTGTCGGTGATATCGGTTTTGCGAAAACAAGGCTCGGCGCTCCGCGTTGGCAGCTAAGCCAGGCTTGGCGCACCGGCCCGAGGTCAGTTGAACGCGGGCGCAACGTCATTCAACATTGCCGCCGGCGAGGGTTCCGGTTGCAGCGATGGCGCCAACGTCGCCTTCTGTGCCGTGCAGATTTCCAGCACTTCATCCCACCGCGCCAGGAAGGCGTCCACGCAGGCCGGGTCAAATTCACGCTCTCTCTTGGCCTCGAGATAATCGCGCGCGGCTTGCGGCGGCATGGCTTCCTTGTAGGGCCGCTTCGTCGTCAGGGCATCGAACACGTCGGCGACCATGACGATCCGGGCCGCGATCGGAATTTCCAACTGCTTGAGGCCGTTGGGATAACCGCTGCCATCCCAGCGCTCATGATGGGCGCCGGCGATCGCAGCACCTAGCTGGATCAGCTCGCAATGGCTGTCCGCCAGAATCCGTCCGCCGATCGCGGCATGGGTTCGAATGATCGCCATCTCATCGTCGTTCAGCCGTCCCGGCTTGAGAAGAATATGATCGGGAATGGCGACCTTTCCGACGTCATGCAGCGGTGCCGCCAGATAGATGTCACGGCAGAGCCGGGGCGGAAGGCCGAGCTGTTCGGCGATGACGCGGCTATATCTGGCAACGCGAAGCGTATGCTCGCCGGTGTCGTTGTCACGGTATTCGACCGCGAGTGCCAGGCGCAGGATGATTTCCTCCTCGCGCTCCTGAAGCTTTCGCGTCGCCGCGGCAACTTCGTTGGCGAGATCGGCGGCGCGATCGTTGAGCTTTCTGACGGCGAAGCCGAGCCTGATCAGATTGCGCAGCCGGACCGTCATCTCCATCGCCTGCGGACGCTTAGGCAGGAAGTCGGTGGCGCCGGCCTCGAGGGCCCTCATGCGAACGTCGTCGGTCTCGATCGAGGTAATCATCACGATCGGAATATCGGCAAACTTCGGCAGCGCGCGAAGTTCGCGGATGAAGGTGATGCCGTCCATTTTCGGCATCTCGTAATCGACCAGCACGATATCGAAATCGCGCTCGCGCGCGGCCAACATCGCCTCGAGGGGATTCAGGAAAGTCGTGGTCTGAACCAGGCCGTCGGCTTCGATGAGTCGCTTCAGGAAATCGAGGGCGGAACGGCTGTCATCGACGAGAAGCGCCTGGGTAAGCATGGGCAGTCTCTGAGGCGGAGGGATATCGGAATGGACCAAGTTCCGAAACCTATCCCACGACGCTTAACGCGAAACTAAATGCCAGAGATAGCTGCGATCGCATTGCAGCATGATGCAGCCAGTGCGGACAAAATAACAATTTCAATAACATAACGTGACCAGAGGCCGCCAAATGGCGGCCTCTGAAAATCGTCGCGAATCAATGCCAATGCCGTCCGCGTCCTCGCCCCCAGCCGTAGTGATGGCCGCGGCCTCTGCCCCAGCCGTAATGGTGACCACGTCCACCGCGTCCCATATGATGACCGCCATGGCCGTGACCGCCCCTGGCGAGAATGACATTGTCGTCGCCGCCAACGACCAATGCGTCCGGGGTGGCAAGAGGCATAGCCGATGCGGACAGAGTGAATATACCGAGCGCGCATGCGCTGAGGCTGATGAGCAATAGACGTTTCATGCTGGTCCCTTGGTTCGCCGCCGATGTGACGGCGAAAGGGGAACGTTCCCCGGCCCATTCGGTTCCGGCGGGCTTGTTCCAGGAGAAGAAACGAACTCGGTTCCCGGAACGATCGGAGGACGGCTTCGTTGGGATCGGTGGCAATTTTCCAGGAGTTGGACAAATGCGCAAAATTGCAATCTCTCTCGCCGCGGGTACCACTGCACTGTTGGCGACTGCCGCTGGTGCCGGCCCGCTGTCGAACAGCGTTACGGTCTTGCCGGACAGCAATATCGAAAATGTTCGCATGGTCTGTAACGAGGACGGCCGCTGCTGGCGCGAGCGGGGCGGTCGTACGATCGTTCGCGAGTCCTACGGCTACGCACCGCGCGAACGGTACATTGAACGCCGCTACTATGATGAGCCGCGCGCGGGC
>JAQGJF010000830.1 GCA_028290765.1 Tardiphaga sp. | reverse complement strand
TGGGCCTGTCGGGTGCCGGCGTCATTCCGGTTGGTGACGATTGTGCCGCGATCCCCGACGGCGACGGTTATCTGCTGTTCGCCATCGAAGGCTTCATGAACGAATTCGTCGCCCGTGATCCATGGTTCGCGGGCTGGTGCGGCGCGATGGTCAACATCTCCGACATTGCCGCGATGGGTGGACGGCCGATCGCAATCGTCAACGCGATCTGGGCCGACGGCGAAGCCAGCGCCGCGCCAGTTTTGAAAGGGTTGAAGGACGCCGCGAAAACCTTCGCGGTTCCGATTGTTGGCGGCCACACCAATATCCGGACCGATCGCGGGCAATTATCGGTGGCCATTCTCGGGCGGGCGAAGCGCCTGCTGACCAGTTTCGATGCGCGCCCCGGCGACCATCTGATCGCCGCCATCGATCTGCGCGGGCGCTACCGCGAGCCGTTCTCGAACTGGGAAGCGGCCACCGATGCCCCGGCGGCACGGCTGCGCGGCGACATCGAGCTGCTGCCGGCGATTGCCGAGGCTGGATTGTCACGCGCCGCCAAGGACATCAGCCAGGGCGGCATCGTCGGCACCGCGGCCATGCTGGCCGAATGTTCCGAAGTCGCCATTACGATCGAGCTCCAGGCGATCCCGAAGCCCGACGGCGTGACGCTGGAGCGCTGGCTGCTGACCTTTCCAAGTTTCGGCTATCTGCTCTCGGTCAGGCCGGAGCATACAGCCGAAACCATCGCCCGTTTCACGGCCCGCGGCATTGCCGCCGCATCGATCGGATCGGTCGCCCGCGGCAGCCGACTGATGATCAGCGATGGCGCCGCCTCGGAGACGATCTGGGATTTCGCGGAGCGCCCGCTGATCCGGCCCGCAACACAGCGTCCTGCCGTGGGGGCGGTCGCATGAAGCCAACCTCCGGCCCGCTGCGCATCGCCATCCTCGCGCATTCGACCAATCCGCGCGGCGGCGTGGTCCATGCGCTGGAGCTGGCCGACAGCCTGACACGGTTGGGCCATGAGGCAACCGCGCATGCGCCCGACAGCTCCGGCCTGGGCTTCTTTCGCGCGCCGCTGTCTCCGGCGGTGACCGTGATGGCTTCACCGGTCGGCCCCGGCGTCGCCTCGATGGTGGAAACCCGGATCGCGGATTACGTCCGCCATTTCAAGAGTCCCGCCAACCGCCGCTTCGACGTCTTTCATGCCCAGGACGCCATCTCCGGCAACGCCTTGGCGTCGCTGAAGCAGCATGGCCTGATCCACGGCTTCGCCCGGACCGTGCATCATATCGACCGCTTCGACGATTCGCGGCTCAGCGACTGGCAGCTACGCTCGATCCTGTCGGCGGACGAGCTGTTCGTGGTCAGCGACATGTGGCGCGAGCGGATCAGATCCGATTACCAGCGCCGCGCAACCGTCGTCGGCAATGGTGTCGATACGACGCGCTTTACCAACACCGCCAGCGTGCTCGACGCGGAACTGCGGTCCAAATATCGGCTCAATGGCAACCCTATCCTGCTGTCGGTCGGCGGCGTCGAGGAGCGCAAGAACAGCGTCCGGATCCTCGAGGCCTTTGCGCAGTTGCTGACCATCCATCCCGATGCGCAGCTCGTGATCGCCGGCGGCGCATCATTGCTGGACCACGCGCATTACCGGCGGCAATTCGAACATCTGATCGCCGGCAACCACGCGCTGGAACGATCGGTCATCCGTCTTGGCGCCCTCGCCGACCAGGAAATGCCGTCGCTGTATCGCCTGGCCGATGCGCTGATCTTTCCCTCGGTGAAAGAAGGCTTTGGGTTGGTCGTCCTCGAGGCGATGGCCAGCGGCATTCCGGTGGTCACCTCCCGCATCGCGCCCTTTACCGAATATCTCCACGACAGCGACGTGGTCTGGTGCGATCCGCTGAGCACGGCCTCGATTGCCAATGCCATGGCGACGGTGCTGACCGAACCGCTGCGGTCGCGATTGTCGCAACGCGGCGCACTTTTGGCGCGGCAGCATGACTGGTCCAACACCGCCCGGGCGCATTTGCCGGCCTATCGCACCCTGATGGAGCTGCAGCATGCCTGAGATGATGTTTCACATCGCCTGGCCGGACGGCTCGACCGAGCAATGTTATTCGCCGTCGCTGGTGATCAAGGATTTTCTCGCGATCGGCGAAACCTATCCCGTGCCGGACTTCCTCCAGCGCAGCCGCACCGCGCTGACGATCGCCAGCGACCGCGTCCGGGAGAAATACGGCTTTGCCTGCTCGCGAGCGATGGGGCAGCTCGCCAGACTGGAAAGCGGCGCCAAGCGTTTTGAAACCACCGCGGATGGCGGCGTCACCGTCATGTCGTTCCAAGAATAAGTTGAGAATAGGTCAGGACATCCAATGACAAATCCTTCGACATCTTCGCATTTCAGCGTCGTCGTGATCGGCGGCGGCCAGGCTGGCCTGGCGATGAGCTATCATCTGCAGCAGAGCGGCGTCGACCACGTCATTCTCGAGAAGAACCGGATCGCGCATGCCTGGCGCACCCAGCGCTGGGACGCGTTCTGCCTGGTGACGCCGAACTGGCAGTGCCAGTTGCCGGGATTTCCCTACCCGGGCGACGATTCGAAGGGATTCATGCCACGCGACGAAATCGTCGCCTATATCGAAGCCTATGCCCGACATATTTACGCGCCGATCAAAGAAGGCGTCAGCGTCAGCCGGCTGACGCAAAGCCCGACCGGCGGTTTTGAACTCGAGACCAGCGCCGGCGCGATGACCGCGGATGCCGTGGTGCTCGCGGTCAGCGGCTATCACGTGCCGAATGTGCCGCGCATGGCGGAACGGCTCGACCGCTCGGTGACGCAGCTGCACTCTTCGGAGTACCGCAATTCCGACCAATTGCCGCCGGGCGAAGTGCTGGTGATCGGCAGCGGCCAATCCGGCTGCCAGATCGCGGAAGACCTGCATCTGGCCGGCCGCAAGGTCCATCTCGCGGTCGGCAGCGCGCCGCGCTGCCCGCGGGTCTATCGCGGCCGTGACGCCGTCGAATGGCTCGACGATCTCGGCCAGTACAACCTGCCGGTCGATCAGCACAGCCTGAAGGAAAAGGTGCGCAAGAACGCCAATCATTATCTGACCGGCCGGGACGGCGGCCGCGACATCGACCTGCGCAAATTCGCCAGCGAAGGCATGTCGCTGTACGGCCGGCTCAAGGGCATCCAGAACGGCCAACTCGAATTCGCCGACGATCTCGTCAAGAACCTCGACAATGCCGACCGGGTCTACAACGGCATCTGCAGCCTGATCGACGACCACATCGCGCGCAACGCCATCACGGCACCCGTCTCACCGCATTATGAACCGGTATGGCGGCCGGCCGAGGTCCCCGCCAAACTCGATCCGGCGACGGCCGGCATCAGCGCCGTGATCTGGACCACCGGATTCCGCTCGGACTGGTCATGGGTCGACCTGCCGATTTTCGACGGCGCCGGCTATCCGACCCACCGCCGCGGCGTGACGTCGATGGATGGCGTCTACGTGCTGGGGCTGCCGTGGCTTTCTACGTGGGGATCGGGGCGTTTCGTCGGCGTCGGCCGGGATGCGGGGTTTATTGCCGAGCATATGACGAGCGAGACGGCGGCCGCGGGTGTCGTGCAGGCCAATCAGTTGAATTTGCAGGTGGCTGCGAATGCGGTGTGATGGATAACCAAACTCTCCACGTCATTGCGTGCGAAGCGAAGCAATCCAGGGGCCACGAAGCAAGACTGGATTGCTTCGTCGCAAGAGCTCCTCGCAATGACGGAGTTGGCGGTGCCGACCTATTTTAATCACCGAGCCTAGCTGCTCCTTCCCGCCGCGGCCTTCTTCGCCGCAATCTGCTGCATGGCCCAGCGCGCATTCTTGCGTACTTCGGGATCGGCGTCGTCGAGCACCGGCTCCAGGAATGGCGCGCCGGCCGGATCGGCGATTTCGCCGAGTGCGGCGGCGCCTTCCTTTCGCAGATTGGCTTGCGGATGCATGATGCAGGCGCCGATCGGCGGTACGGCCCGGGCGACCTTCATCTTGCCGAGGCTGCGCACCGCCTTCAGCCGCACCTGCCAGAACTCGTCGGTCAGGATGCTGATCAGGGCGTCCGCCGCCAAGTTCCCGTTGACGTTGGTGCCGAGCGTTTCGGCCGCGATCTCCCGCACCATCCAGTCGCTGTCGGCCAGCGCCCGCGTAATCGATTCCGCCGCGGGCTTCAGGTGGGAAA
>JAQGJF010000816.1 GCA_028290765.1 Tardiphaga sp. | reverse complement strand
ATGGAAGGATCACGCTGGATACCCTGCTGACGGTGTCGCCGGTCGCCACCGCGCAGTCGCCGTCCAAGATGGGCTTTCGGTCCGGCACGCAACTGACCGTCGACAACGCACTGAAGATGATGCTGGTGAAGTCGGCCAACGACATGGCCGTGGTGCTCGCCGAAGGCGTCGGCGGTTCGGTCGACGGCTTTTCGGCGATGATGAACCAGACCGCGCAGCAGCTCGGCATGACGCAGACGAGTTATGTCAATCCGAACGGCCTGCCGGCGGATGGACAGATCACCTCGGCCCGCGATCTGGCGATCCTGGCGCGCGCGATCATTCACGACCTGCCGGAATACGAATATTTCGTTCACATCCCCTCGATCCGGTTCGGCCGCAAGATCACGCAGAATTTCAACCGGCTGATCGGCCGCTATCCCGGCGCCGACGGTTTCAAGACCGGCTTCATCTGCGCGTCCGGCTACAATCTGGTGGCGTCGGCGACGCGCAACGGCAGGCGCCTGATCGCCGTGGTGCTGGGCGCTTCGTCCGGCCACATGCGCGCCGTACGCGCGGCGCAGCTGCTCGAACGCGGCTTTGCCAACAACAATTTGTCCTGGCTGCGCCCGGCGCTCGGCACGGTCGACAATCTGGCGCCGATCGACGCCGCGCCGCCGAATTTGCGCGAGGAAATGTGCGGCGGAAAGCGCAAGCGCCCGGCCAGCGATGAATCCGAAGACGACACCGTCGCCAGCAATTCCAACGGTGAAAGCAGCAATTTCACCTTCTTCGCCGCCGGCTTGCAGGCGCCGCCGCTGCGGCCGTCGGACATGCTGGCGGCTGCACCCGCAGCCTCCGAGCCCGTGATCGTCTACACCGGCCCGAAAAAGACCGGCACCGATCTGATCGCCGCGGTCGCGGTCGACACCGAAAAGCAGACGCCGCCGCATCGGGGCAAGAAAGCGCGGGTCGCCGCCAAGAAACCGGACGCCAAGCCGGAGGCCTCGACCGAGGCCAAAGGTGCCAAGACAGACGCCAAGTCAGATGCGAAGACCGATGCCAAGACCGCGGCTGCCGCCGAAACCAAACCCGCAGCAAAACCCGCCAAGCCGGCCGGTGCCAAGCATGCCAGCGCCAAGCCGGACGCCGCGGCGCCCAAGCCACCGGAAAAACCGACGGCGGCAGCTGCCAAGCCGGCCACCAAGCCGAAGGCGGCAACCAAGCCCAAAACCAGCACCACCGGCGAGGCCAAACCATCGGGCGATCCAAAGCCCGCAGCCACACCGCGCACTTAAGGCGGTTTGAGAGGCGGTTTTTGGCCGCGGAATCGCCGGCGTCCTCCTGGTTCAGGGTGCGCTGCCGCTTGCTATCGGCTACCGCTTTGCTCAATACTTCCAGAAAAGACGCCCCGGCCGAGACCGGGGCATTGGATCCGGAGGGGGACCACCATGGAGCGTATCTGGCTCAAGCAATATCCGGCCGGCGTGCCCGCCGACATCGACGTGACGCAATATCCGTCGCTGGTCGATCTGTTGGAAGAAAGCTTCGCGAAATTCCGCGACCGCAAGGCTTTCATCTGCATGGACAAGTCGATCAGCTATCGCGACCTCGACGAGATGTCGGTGGCGCTCGGCGCCTATCTGCAAAGCAAGGGCCTGCAAAAAGGCGCACGCGTCGCATTGATGATGCCGAACGTGATGCAATATCCGGTGTCGACCGCGGCGGTGCTGCGCGCCGGTTATGCCGTGGTCAACGTCAACCCGCTCTACACGCCGCGTGAACTGGAACATCAGCTCAAGGACTCCGGCGCCGAAGCCATCATCGTGCTGGAGAATTTCGCCACCACGGTGCAGCAGGTGCTGGCGAAGACCAACGTCAAGCACGTCATCGTCGGCAGCATGGGCGACATGCTCGGCCTCAAGGGCGTGATCGTCAATCTGGTGGTGCGGCGGGTGAAGAAGATGGTGCCGCCGTTCTCGATTCCCGCGGCGGTCAATTTCAACGATGCGGTCGCAGCCGGACGCAGCATGAAATTCAACAAGCCGAAGCTCGGGCCGGACGACGTCGCCTTCCTGCAATATACCGGCGGCACCACCGGCGTCTCCAAGGGCGCCACGCTGCTCCATCGCAACATTCTCGCCAATGTGCTGCAGAACGACGCCTGGCTGCAGCCGGCGCTGCGAAAACCGCCGCATGTCGATCAGCTCTTCATCGTCTGCGCGCTGCCGCTGTATCACATCTTCGCGCTGACCGCCTGCTTCCTGCTGGCGATGCGCGCCGGCGGCGTCAATTTGCTGATTCCCAATCCGCGCGACATGCCGGGCTTCATCAAGGAATTGATGAAATACCAGGTCAACAGCTTCCCTGCAGTCAACACGCTGTACAACGCGCTGCTCAATTCGCCCGGCTTCGACAAGGTCGATTTCTCCATGCTGAAGACCTCGTTCGGCGGCGGCATGGCGACGCAGAAGGCGGTGGCGGAAGCCTGGCTGAAGACGACGGGCTGCGCGCTGTCCGAGGGTTACGGCCTGTCGGAAACCTCGCCGACGCTGACCTGCAACCCGGCGGACATCGACCAGTTCTCCGGCTCGATCGGCGTCCCGGTGCCGTCGACCTACATTTCGATCCGCGACGACGACGGCAAGGAAGTGCCGCTCGGCGAACCCGGCGAAATCTGCGCCAAGGGCCCCCAGGTCATGTCCGGCTACTGGAACAGGGCGGATGAAACCGCCAAGGTGATGACCTCGGACGGATTTTTCCGCACCGGCGACATCGGCGTCATGACCCCGGACGGCTTCACCAAGATCGTCGATCGCAAGAAGGATATGATCCTGGTGTCCGGTTTCAACGTCTATCCGAACGAGATCGAGGAAGTCATCGCAAGCCATCCCGGCGTATTGGAATGCGCCGTGATCGGCGTCGAGGACGCGCGCTCCGGCGAAGCCGTGAAGGCCTTTATCGTGAAAAAAGATCCGAACGTGACCGCCGAGGACATCATCAAGTTCTGTGGCACCCAATTGACCAATTACAAGGTGCCGAAGCAGATCGAGTTTCGGGCCAGCCTGCCGAAGACCAATGTCGGCAAGATCCTGCGCCGCGAATTGCGCGACGAAAAGAAGGCGGCGGCCTGAGGCGGATGACATCACGGTGAAGGCGCGGATGCAGGGCTGCTTCCTCAGACCTGAATATTGCGCCCGCCAGCCGCCCGGTTTAAGACACATCCGCTCATTCAGGGAGAATTGACGATGACCATCCAAGTTGGCGACAAGTTGCCGGAAGCTAAGTTTCGCGTGATGACGGCGGAAGGTCCGCAGGTCAAGACCACCGACGATATTTTCAAGGGCAAGAAGGTCGCGCTGTTCGCGGTGCCCGGCGCCTACACCGGCACCTGCCACAAGATGCACCTGCCGAGCATTTTCCTCAACGCCTACGCCATCAAGGACAAGGGCGTGAACTCGATCGCGATCGTCTCGGTCAACGACGCCTTCGTCATGAACGCGTGGAAGCGCGACACCGACCAGCGCGACGAGGCCACCTTCCTCGCCGACGGCAACGCCGAATTCACCAAGGCGATCGGCATGGAGCTCGACGCCTCCGGCAACGGCCTCGGCATCCGCTCCCATCGCTACTCGATGCTGGTGGAAGACGGCGTGGTCAAAAAGCTCAATAAGGAGGCAGCGCCCGGCAAGGTCGAGGTTTCCGGCGGCGATACGCTGCTGGGCCAGCTGTAAGCTAGCCCCCTCACCCGTCTTCGCTTCGCGAAGCCACCCTCTCCCACAAGGGGAGAGGGAAGAATCCGGTGGGCCTGGCTCGGTTTCAATCGCGTCTCCGCCAAGATGGCGCGGACTAAGCCGCGAGCCCTCTCCCCCCGAGGGAGAGGGGAAGTAAGCACCGTTTTCACACCAGAAATCGGCTCGTAGCCCGCATGAGCGCAAGCGACATGCGGGGCCTCGGAACGAGAAGACCCGGATCTCCGCTCATCCGGGCTACATTTCTCGCGCGTGACGACGGCCGTGCCGTCATCAATCCCCGATCGCCGTCTTCAGCCGGGCCATCGCCACGCCTTCGCGCGCGAGTTGATCGGCGCGCTCGTTTTGGTCGTGGCCGGCGTGGCCTTTGACCCAGTGCCAGCGCACCTGGTGCTGATGCAGCGCCGCGTCGAGCCGCTGCCAGAGATCGACGTTCTTGACCGGCTTCTTGTCGGAGGTGCGCCAGCCGTTCTTCTTCCAGCCATGGATCCAGCCGGTGATGCCCTGACGGACATACTGGCTGTCGGTATAGAGATCGACGGTGCAGGGCTTTTTCAGCGCTTCCAGCGCCGAGATCGCCGCCATCAGCTCCATCCGGTTGTTGGTGGTATGGGCCTCGCCGCCCTTCAATTCCTTTTCGGCGTCGCCGAATTTCAGGATCGCGCCCCAACCGCCCGGCCCGGGATTTCCCGAGCAGGCGCCGTCGGTGTAGATGATGACCGGCTTTTCGGAGCTCACGCTACCAGCCCCGAGGGCGCGACACCGTAATCGCGCAAACACGTCACATTCTGCTGGAAGCGCAGCTTGCGGACATATTCCAGCGGATCCTTGGGCTTGACCATCGCCCCCGGCGGCACGTTGAGGAAATCGACCAGGCGCGTCAGCAGGAAACGCAACGCGGCGCCGCGCGCCAAGAGCGGCAGCGCGTCCTGCTCCGCCGGCAAAAGTTGACGCTCGCGGCCATAGGCGCCGAGAAACGCACGGGCCTTGGTGACGTTGAAGGAATGATCGGGCTCGAAACACCAGGCGTTGAGGCCGATCGCGACGTCGTAAGCCAGGATGTCGTTGCAGGAGAACGGAAAGTCGATCAGCCCCGACAGCTTGTCGCCAAGGAAGAAAACATTGTCCGGGAACAAATCTGCGTGGATCACGCCCTCTGGCAGTTGCTTCGGCCAGTGCGCTTCCAGATGATCGAGTTCGATTTCGATGAAGTCGCGCAGGCCATGCTGGACGCTGTCGGCACAGGGCGCCGCGGCATCGAACAGCGGCCGCCAGCCTTCGACCGACAGCGGATTTTTGCGGAACAACGGGAAATCCCGCCCGGCGAGATGCATTTTCGCAAGCGCCTCGCCGACACCCGTGCAATGGGTGGCATTGGGACGGCGCGGCCAGACGCCTTCGAGAAAATTGATGATCGCCGCGGGCCGGCCCGCAAGCTGGCTGTAGACTTCGCCCTTGCGGTTCTTCGCCGGCTGCGGGCAGCTGACGCCGCGCGCGGAAAGATGCGCCATCAGCGACAGGAAGTACGGCAGATCGTCCGACGCCACGCGCTTCTCATAGAGCGTGAGGATGTAGGCACCCTTGGTGGTGTGCAGCAGAAAATTGGAATTCTCGACGCCCTCGGCGATGCCCTTGTAGGACATCAGCCCGCCGATATCGTAGCCTTCGAGAAATTCCGCAAGGTCGTCGGCGGCGACGTCGGTATAAACCGCCATCGCGGTCAGGCCGCGTCAGGCCGCAGCGAACGCGGCAGTGGGAAGAATTCGTTTTCTTCCGCGGCCGACACCGTCTCCACATGCAGTTCGTAGCGCTCGGCGAACGCACCCATGATCTCTTCGACGATCACTTCCGGCGCCGAGGCGCCCGCGGTGATGCCAAGGCTCTTGATGCCCTCGAACTTGCTCCAGTCAAGATCGGAAGCGCGCTGCGCCAGCACCGCGATCGGGCAGCCTTCACGTTCGGCGACTTCACGCAGCCGCTGCGAATTCGACGAATTGGGCGCGCCGACCACGATCAGCGCATCGACCACCGGCGCCACCTTCTGGACCGCGAGCTGGCGGTTGGTGGTGGCGTAGCAGAGGTCGTCCTTGTGCTGCCCGGAGATGTTCGGGAAACGCTGCTTCAGCAGCGCCACGAT
>JAQGJF010000798.1 GCA_028290765.1 Tardiphaga sp. | reverse complement strand
CGCCAACCGGCTGGCCGCGGTGCTCAAGAATAACAATTCGCGGCTGCGCCTCAAGGTGGTGCCGAATGCCGACAACGCCAAGGCGCTGGCGCAATTCGATCGCAAGCAGGCCGACCTGGCGATCCTGAGGTCCGACGCCAAGGTGCCGCCCCGCGCCCGCGCCATCGCCATTCTCGAACACGACGTGCTGCTGTTGATCAGTCCGGGAAAGCAGAAGATCACGTCGCTGGCGGCGCTGAAGAAAAAGAAGATTGCCGTGCTCGGCGACAACGACAAGGACACCGCGCTGGTGCGCAGCCTGCTCGAGATTTCCGATGCATCCGCCGACAGCGCTTCGCGGGTGACGCAGGCGCCACCGAATTCCACCCTCGACAAATTGCTTGCGCCCGGCGGCTACGGAGCCGTCATTGCCATCACCCACACCTCGAAGATCGTGAAGGACAAGAGCTACGAACAATATGCCAGGCGCGGCGCGGGATTCGTCCTCAATCCGATCGAAGAGGCGAAGGCGATGGCCCGAAAGAACCCCGGGATCTCCGAAGAGACCCTGGAAACCGGGATGCTGTCCTCCGCGCCGGCGATACCCGATGACGACCTCTCCACGATCGGACTGCAATGGCTGCTGGTGGCGCAGTCCAGGCTGCCGGTCAGTACCGCCGAGGACCTGGCGCGCATCATCTACGAGAACAAGGCCGAACTGGCTTTGCCGAACGGCTTCGCCTCGAAGATCGAACCGGCGGATACCGACAAGGACGCCTTTGTCGTCGCCCACCAGGGCGCCGCCGGATACATCAACGACGATACAAAATCCTTCATGGACCGCTACAGCGACGTGATGTATCTGGGCGCCGCGGCGCTGAGCATCATCGGCTCGATTTTTGCCGGGATCTACACCAAGCTGACCCGCGTCGCCCCGGAGAAAGCCGGCGAACTCGCCACCGCGATCCTCGACATCGGCGAACGGATCCAGCACGCCACCTCAACGGATGCGCTCGAGGCCCTGCAGGATGAACTCGAAGCGGTGCTTCGCGGCGCGGTGGTCGGACTGCGCGACGGCACCATCTCCAGCGACGGGCTGGATACGTTCCGGCTCGGCTATGAGTTCGTGCGCGACGAAATCGGGATGCGCCGCGAAAGCCTGAAACGCCATGCCGGCCACGACGACAACGTCGTCGTCGTCAAGACGGCGCAGAGCGCCTGATGGTGGTCAAGACGGCGCAGAGCGCCTGATGGTCGTCGAGACGGCGCAGAGCGCCGAGTGGTCAAAGCGGCACAGAGTGCGTAAGGGCTGTATTGTCGCAGCCGGCCATTCTTGCGGGCCACGGTTGCAGCAAAATCGATTGCCACGCCTGCCCAATGATCGTGTAGTGGGCCTCAAACACAGCTTCCGACCGAGAAAGTGAGAGCCAGACGATGAGGAGACCGGTGGTCGGCGTGATCGGGAACGCGCATCTCGTCGAAAATCGCTTCGCGGTGCAAATGGTCGGAGAACGGAATCTCCGCGCCGTGGCCGAAGTGGCCGGCGCCCTGCCGCTGATGTTTGCCGGCTCGCCCGATATCACCGAGATCGGCGCGCTGCTCGACGTGGTCGACGGTATCCTGCTGACCGGCGCGCGTGCCAATGTTCATCCGACCCGCTTCGGCACCGAAGCCCATCCCCGGCACGAACCCTATGACAGCCCGCGCGACGATCTGGCGCTGGCGCTGACCGAGGTTTGCGTCGCGCGCGGCGTGCCGATCTTCGGCGTCTGCCGCGGATTGCAGGAGATGAACGTCGCCTTCGGCGGCTCGCTGCATCCCGAGATCCGCGAATTGCCCGGCCGCATGAACCACCGGATGCCGCGGCTGGAGACCGGTGAAATTCACCCCGATGCCGCCGTGATCTTCGCCGACCGCCATGACGTCCGCCTCACACCCGACGGCGCCTTTGCGCGGCTGTTGGGCTGCGACACCATCCGGGTCAATTCGCTTCACGGGCAAGGCATTCTCGAGCCCGGCCAACGGGTCGTCATCGAAGGCGTGGCGGAAGACGGCACCATCGAGGCGATCCGGATCGCCGACGCGCCGGGTTTTGCGCTCGGCGTCCAGTGGCATGCCGAATACGACCCGCAATACAACCCGGTCAACCGCGCGCTGTTTCAGGCGTTCGGCAAGGCGATTTTGGAATTCAGGGGACGGGTTGGCGTATCGGCGCGTTGACGCGCGATGATTTTAAGTTGAATCGGGATCGTTAACTCCGTCATTGCGAGGAGCTCTTGCGACGAAGCAATCCAGTTCTTGCTGCTTGGCTCCTGGATTGCTTCGCTTCGCTCGCAATGACGGGGCTGATGTCGCCGATTTAACTTATTGTCATCAAGCTCTAACGCGCGGGCATTCGCCAAACATACCGCCGTCATTGTTGCGGACTAATCGCCTAACAACCTACCCCACCGCCACATCGCCCCCACCCGCCGCCCGCGCCTTGATCGCCGCGATCGTGCGCTTGAGCGCGGCCTGGCGCGGATCGGGCATGGCGGCGGCGCGGGCTTCCGTCACGGCGGCGGCGAGGTCCGGCAAGTTCAGCTTGCCGTCGAATGTCGGCTTGGCGAGTTCGTCGATGATCAAATGCCAATCGGCGAGGCCCTGACGATAGACATGGCCATAGCCCTGCACCATGGTCGCGGTCTGCACGATGGTGGACGCGGCCTCGGGCTGCTTGGTCAGGCTGCGATCGATCATGTGCAGCCAGCGCTCGACCCAGGCCCGCTCCTTGGGGTAGCGCACCGAGCGCAGCCGCCAGCGCCGCAGCGACGCTTCCATCTTGAGGCGCCGGATGCTCAACCGGCTGTCGGTCCGAAAACGTCTGGTGACGGGCATGTGCAGCCATCCCATCCATTGGAGGCCGGACAACACCGGATCGGCGACCATCCCCGGCAACGACGACACCATCTCGTCGAGCCGGAATTTCCAGACATCGTCCATGTAGGTGTCCTGCGGACGCCGGTTGCGGATCTCGGCCTCGGCGAGCTTCAACTGCGCCATCCGGATCGGATCCTCATAGCTCATGCGCGCGGCCATCAGCCGCGCGATCTCGCAAAACAGCGCGTCGTCGAGCGTGCGGCGGCCGGCGAACCGTTTCAGCCGGTCCAGATAAAGCTGCGCGTAGCCGGTGCTTTGATAATCCACCAGCATGTTCATGGCTTCGACGGCGATCGGCCTTACCGTATCGGGCAATCCATCGGGCACGCATAGCGGCGAATCGTCGTCTTCGCCCATCAGCTGGGCGACCGTCGAGCGGACCGGCGCCAGCCAGCCGTCGAGTTTCGCTTTCAAGCCGTTCATGCGGGCCCGGCGGAGGCGGCAGCGGGCGCCGAGGCTGGCGCGGTGTGTTCCGCCAGCCGCGCCTCGAGCCTTTCGATATTCTGGAACAGCCGCGCGCTGACGAGACGCAGGAAGTAGAAGCCGAACGCCGGATTGTCGACATAGAGCTCCTCGACCTGGCGATAGCTGACGCTGAG
>JAQGJF010000794.1 GCA_028290765.1 Tardiphaga sp. | reverse complement strand
CCCTGCGAACGCAGGGACCCCTGCGCGAGCGCAATTGCGCTCGTCGCATACGGCGCGGCCTCCCTTTTTTGCACTGGGGCAAATGCCGTTCTACATCTCTCGCGCCAGGGGTTATGGGTCCCTGCGTTCGCAGGGACGACTCGCTGAGAGTTCGTGCGGGACTCCATCGCATCAGCGCGCGGTGCAATCAGCCATATGCGATAGCCCTGCCCTAGCTTTTGTCGCCGCCGCCGTTTCTCAGCGCCTCACGCTCACGCAGATAATCATCCGTGGTCCGGACCGTCGGGGCCTCGGCACCGTAGGGATCGAAACCCTCCTCGGCGACAAAGCCGACCCGGCAATCGTCGCACATCTTGATGACATCGACGCGCCGGGACGCGCCCGGGTACATCCAGTGCTTGCCTTCGAGCCTGGCGACGACGCGGTCGATGGTGCTCTTCACCCCGAACGGCTTGCCGCAGCGGATGCAGCAGAACGGCTCTTCTTCCTTGAGGATTTTGGCCGGCGCGGTGGCGGCGCGAAAATCGATCCGCGGTTCGAGGGTGATGACGTTTTCGGGGCAGGTCGACCGGCACAGCCCGCATTGCACGCAGGCATCCTCGACGAAGCGTAACGTCGGCCGGTCCGGATCGTCGCGCAGCGCGCCGGTTGGACACGCCGACACGCAGGACAGGCAGAGCGTGCATCCGCCCGCATCGACCGACACTGACCCGAACGGCGCGCCGGCCGGGAGCGCGATGACATCGACCGGATCGGGCGCGGCGCGGTGCAGTTCGCCGATGGCAAAGCGCAGCACGCCGCGCTTGCCGCCGACCGGGCGGAAGCTTGCCGGCCGCGGCGCGGGCGGCAAGGACGGGATGGCGCGCAGCGCCGCGATCAGCACATCCGGATCGTCGGTCTCGATGGTAGCGGCCCGGTCGGGACCGAAGCCAAGCCCCTGCAGGATCGAATCCGCCAGCGCCAAGGTGCGCTGCAATCCGGAGATGTCGTGGCGGGGCCGCGCCCGCAGCAAAAACCGCATCGCCGACGCACCATAGGCGAAAGCCGCGGCGATGCTCTCCAGCCCCACTTGCGTGACTTCATTGACCGCGACCGGCAACACATGCGCGGGCAGACCGTCGCCGAACCGCGCCAGCGCGTCGATCAACGCCGCGCCATGGGGTTCGTCGTGCAGCAACAGCACCGCGCGTTCGCCGCCCGCCTCGCGGTAGGCCAGCAGCAGCGCGCGGAGCTTGCGCATCAGAAAATCTTCCGGCGGCACCGCATAAGACGCCGCACCGGTCGGACAGGCCGCCGCGCATTGCCCGCAGCCGGCGCAGATATTTGGATCGATCGCGACATGATCGCCGGCCGGGCTGATCGCGCTGGCCGGACACAGATCGAGGCAGCGCGTGCAGCCGACCTTGTTCGAGCGCGAATGGGCGCATAACGAAGCATCGAAGGCGATATAGCGCGGCTTCTCGAAACTGCCGACGAGGTCGCGGGCCTTGAGCACCGCGCGCAGCATCGCCTGGGGATCGCCGGGATCGGCCCGCAGATAGCCGTCGCGCAAATCGGCCGCCGCGAACAACGATGGACCCCCCGACAGATCGAGAATGATGTCGCAGCGCGACCGCGCATCGTTGCGCGCAGCGGCGAACGACAAGATCGTGCGCGAGGACGGCGCCGCCAGGGCGAAATCGTCCACCGTGATCTCGAACGCTCCAAGATGGCCCCGGGCGTTCCGCACCCTGCCTTTGGCCACCGGGAAATCCACCGCGCGCGGCGCGAGTTCAGCGGGCGGCGTGATCATCACGGTGACGTCGAGATGGTCCTTGAGCAGATTGCCCGCCTCGACGGCGGTCTCGTCGCGGCCATAGATCAGGATCACGCCGCCGCTTTCCAGACTGACCATGGGTGCCGCCGGGACCGGCTCTTGCGCCGCCGCCAGCAGCGCCGCCATTTTGGGACCCGCCGCGGCGGCCTCGCTGGACCAGCCGGCGGTCTCGCGGATATTGGTAAAATTGATCGGATTGCCCCGTCCGCTTTCCGACGCCACCTGCTTGAACAACGCGGCCTCTTGGGTGCAGCCGACCGTCAGCGGCGTCTCCTCGCCGGAAAGGCTGCGGAATCGCTCTAATTCCGTGCCGCAGAGCTGCACCGCCGTCGTCACCTGATGGTTTCGGCAGCCGCGCTGCACTGAGTTTGCATCGAGCGGCATGGTGGCGTCGCACGAGCAGATCAGGACATGTCCGGATGGAGCCGCCATCGCCACCAGCTTTCCTGCCGTCCGGGTCCAAATCCGGACGCGGCGCGGGTCGGTCCCGCCGCCATTGAAAGTATATAGGCAAGCCCGGCGCCCAGCATCACAAATGCGGCGGAACGCCCGCGTCACGACCGGAATCATCGGTTGCATTCGCGCTGGAATTCGCTTGGTTCGCTTGCCGTCTCAGCCGCCGGCGATGCCCGGTTCACGGGAAATTCATTGCTCCGGGCCCGGCTTCGCCATTATCTGAGAAGTGGCATTGCCGCACGATCCGGCCCACGAAGGAGAGTTGGTGAAGCTGTTGCGCACCATTCGACTGGACGGTTCAGATATTTTTGTATTTGAAACGCCCGCCGAACCCGGCGAGTGGGCTGTGTCGGGGGCCTTTGCCTTTGCGCGCCGCGATCCGGCCACGCTCCAAGGCAAGGCGAGAACCGCGTTCCGCGCCGGTTTCCTGGGCCTGGATTCGCTGGGCCGCTCGACCCTGGCGCAGATCGTCGAAACCACCGAACACGACCGCGAAGCGGCGGTCGAGATGTTGGCGCGCCAGCTCATCGACCGCTTTGCGGCGCCCGACCTCGCGACGGCGCGGACCGCCGCCGAGGATGAAATTAGCTTCACCGCCTCACTGTGCGATCATCCGCCAGGCGTGCTGATCGCCGTGACCCGTACGGTCGAGAACGGAACCATCCGCGAGGCCTTCCGCACGCTTCGTCCCCGCGCCGGAGCAGATGCCCATCGCGCCTTCGAATTTTTCGATGTGGTCGGCGAAGATGAACCAGCGGAGCCGGTCGATCTGCAGACACTGCGCAAGGGAGACCACGCGTGACGGCGTCGCGCGATTTCTGGGTCTCCAGCGGCCATCATCTGCTCGATCGCGATGCCGCGGGCTGGCTCATGGTGACCGACGAATTCCTGAAGGCCTATCTGGCACGGCCGGAGCTGGTGCCGCCCAATGAGGCCTGCGCGGCGGAACGCCGGCTTCACGCGGCCTTGCTCGCCGATCCACGTCGGATCGTTACGTCTGCCGAGATCGCCGCGATCGCCGACGCGGATGCGCGCGAGAACTGGCAGATGATGATTGCCTGGCGCGATCACCTGATCAGCCATGAAACCCTGGAGGCCGCCTATCTCGACATCGTGCGGCGCTCGATCCGGTTTCCGCACCTCTTCATCGACCAGCTGGTCCACCTCATTCTGCGCAACATGCTGGAGCATTGCGAAGACGCCTTTGTCGTTCGCGCCGCGGAACTGCTATTTCGTCCGCAGAAAGTGCGAGCCAGTGACGGGTTCCTGATCGCCAGCGACGCCGAGACGGCGCCGGCATCCGGTCCGCATCCGGAATCACCGCTGTATCTGCTGCTCGGCGTGCAAACCCCCGCCGATGTCGAACTGCTCGACGCGACCAATGCCGGCAGCTACTGGACGCGCAGCGACCTGTTCGACATGGCGCTCGATCTGTCCTCCGGCCAGCGCGGGGCGGCGGCTTTGGCCGATGTCATGACACGCTGGATATCGCATCTGCTCACGGTCGATGTCGCGATCGAACCGCTGCCCAGGCTCGATGGCGTGGTATTCTCCTGGTATGTGGGTCTGGATGCCGAGGCGTCGCGGATCGGCGAAATGCTGTGGAACGGCGAGCCGCTCGACGACGCCACGCGCAGCCATCTGGTCGGCCTCTACCGACTGACATTCGCCGATCCTACTTGTATGATGGAGAAGGTCAGAGGCGAGCCGGTTTACCTCCTGGCCGCGACGACGGCCGACGATATGTTGCGACTGAAACCGCAGAACCTGATCGCCGGCCTGCCGCTCCATTACGGGGAGGTTGTGCATTGAGATCGACAGCCCTCGCGCGTATACCAGTCGGCGTCCTCGTCGAGCGGCGCAAGGCCAGGAGTCCCTGGATCGATTATCTGTGGCGACCGGTGTCGGTGCTGGTGGGAACGCCCGCGGCCGCGCCCTGGACGGCGCTCGACGACAGCCCAGATGCGACGCTGTTCTATGCCGGTGCGGCCGAGATCGAATTGCACCGGACCGAGACCACCTATTATCGCGACAATCTCGCCTCGAACGCGCCCAGCCTGTGGATCGCGCTGCGCCCCGTCGCCTCGGAGCCGCCTTACGAAATCCTGACCGTGACGGCGGATCCGGCGGAAGGCGAGGCGTTGACGGATGCCGGTAACAATGTGGTCGAGGCCGTTCCGATGCCCCCCGAGATCGGCGAAACCATCCGGCAATTCCTCGCCGAACATCATGTCGAGAAACCCTTCGTCAAACGCCGCCGGACGCCCGCCGAACCGGCAGCCTGTCGACCCGTGGAACGACCGGAGCACGACGAATGAGCGAAGCGGACAATTTTTTATCGCGCTGGGCGCGACGCAAAAGCGAGGCTGAAAAGCCTTCGCCGGTTGAGTCCGGCGTTGCTCCGCAGCCCAACATCAAGGCCGATGAAAGCCCCGATCCGGAAAACCTCGATCTGGATAGCCTGCCTGCGGTCGACTCCATCACCGAAACCACCGACATCAGCGGATTCCTGCGATCCGGCGTACCGCCTGAATTGACGCGGAGCGCGTTGCGCCAGGCCTGGGCGAGCGATCCGGCGATTCGCGATTTCGTCGGCATCGCCGAGAACCAGTGGGACTTCAACGATCCAAGCTCCATACCGGGCTTCGGCCTGCTGGGTGCCACGGATAACGTGCCGGCGCTGCTGGCGCAGGCGATCGGGCAAGTCGAGAAGATTGGTGAAGCGATTCCGGATCTGGTGGTCGCTTCCCGGGACGAATTGCCGGAGCAAACGCCGGATAAGATTGCTCCCTCCGCCACTCCCGATGTCGGCGCCGCAAGCGAAGCCGTCGTGGTTCAGAGCAGCGTCAAGCCGGCCAACGAAGAGGCCCGACCCGACCATCGCCGGCATGGCAGCGCCTTGCCACGATGAGCATCGCCCAGCCCACCACTTCCGGAGCGGCCATCGACGAACTCGATCTCGCCCGCGCGCAGGAATATGCGGTGCTGGCGACATTGCTCTCGCACCCTCCCGACGCGTCAATGTTGGCCGGCCTGGCGCAGCTCCGCGGCGACGCCAGCCCGCTCGGCATCGCGCATGCGGCGCTGGGTGAGGCCGCGCGCCGCAGCGATGAAGAGGCTGCGAGGCGCGAGCATTTCGATCTGTTTGCCGGGCTTGGACAGGCAACCCTGCTGCCCTATGCGTCGCACTATCTGACCGGCACGCTTTATGGGCGTCCGCTGGTACGGCTGCGCGAGGCGCTGCGCACCCTCGGCATCGAACAGGCGACGGAGCGCTCGGAGCCCGAGGACCATGCCGCGATGCTGTGCGAGATCATGGCCGGCCTGATCCGGGCCGACATTGCGGCACAATCCGGCGCCGAGCGGGAGTTTTTTGCCACGCACCTTGCGCCCTGGATCAGACGCTTTTTCGTCGATCTCGAAAACGTGGAATCCACGCCGTTTTATGCGCGCGTGGGTTCGCTCGGCCGCATTTTTATCGATATCGAAACCGAGGCTTTTGTGCTGTCGAGCAAAGCAGGAGAAACCTGATGCGCACTTTCATCGCCGCCTGTTGTGTCATCATAGTGACGGCCATCGCGGCCGCGGCCGTTCTCGACAGTTTTGTGCAGGAGCCGGTCTCGGTGGCTTTTGCCCGGCCCAGCGTACGGCTTTAGGGCGGAACTTAAGGCTGGATCGGTATCACCAGCTCCGTCATTGCGAGCGAAGCGAAGCGATCCAGGACCGCAAGCAAGAACTGGATTGCCTCGTCGCAAGAGCTCCTCGCAATGACGGAGTTGGCGATTTTGACCTAATCCGAAGTCACCAGCTCAGGGCTGCGCCTCGTAATACCGCGCCGCCTGGTCGATCTCTTCCGGCGTCATCTGGCGGGCGATGTTGCGCATCTGCTGGCTGATGTCGTTGCGGCGCGCGCCGGTCGCGAAAGCCTGCAGCTGCGCCTTGATGTAGACGGCGGACTGGCCGCCGAGCCACGGACTGCCGGCCTTGTTGTCGAGGTCGCCGTGACAGGAGCCGCAGGGCGCGATGTTGCGCATCGGCGCACCGACCGTCACGATCAGCGGCGTCGCCAGCGTGGCGTTCAGATGAGGCGACGGCACCCGCGGCAGGTAGGAATAATAGGCGGCGAGATCGAGCATGTCCTGGTTGCTCATATTCACCGCGAACGGGCTCATCACCGCATTGACGCGGGCCCCGGTCTTGAAGTCGTTCAACTCCTTGTAGGTCACCGCCGCGTATTGGCCGGCGAGGTTCGGTGAATTGGCATCGCTGACGCCCTGCGGTCCGTGGCAGATCGCGCAGCGCTGCGCCAAGGTCGCGCCGCGGCCGATCGATACCGGATCCGGCCGGCGCAGCATGTCCGACGTCATCACCACGTTGGAGGTCTTGAAGTCCGGCGGCTGCGCAGCCGCGGTGGGCGATGCGCGCGGAACGCCGGCGGCGCTGCAGATGGCGTCCCAGATCCCACTGAGCTTGAGGTCGGGCTGCGCCAGCGGCAGCCAGATCAGGCCGGCCAATGCCGAAACGACGGCGATGACAATCGTCACGCCGACGCTGGCGGTGAACCAGGGATTGCGGAGCGAGAACAGCGGCTGGTCGCTCATCGCTGCGTTCCGACGTAAACCACGGGCACGTTGGTTTCCTTCAGCGCCATCAGCTGGGCAATCGGGAAACCGTAATTCACCACCGTCAGGCCGATCATCAGCGCCAGCCAGAGCCCGAAACTATTCAGCGCCACCGGCAAATGGACCGGCGGATGCACCGCCACGGCGAAGCGGTAGCTGCCCTCCTCGCGCCGCGGCGCCATCTGCCCCCGGATCAGAACCGCCAGGAAGAGGAAGCCCGAGATCAGCAGCAGCAGCCCGCCGAAGGCCGAGATCGAGACCGACAGCGCCTGCGGCGAGATCGCGGGGTTGGCATAGTCGTAGACAGCCATGCGGCGCGGCATGCCGAGGATGCCGACATAGTGCCACGGGAACGTCGTCACGATCATCCCGGTGAACCACAGCCATAACTGGATTCGCATCAGGCGCAGATCGCCGAGCGCGCGGCCGGTCAGATGCGGCCACAGATCGTAGGCGATCGCGAAATACATGATCACGATGGCGCCGCCGAAAATCAGGTGGAAATGGCCGGTGATCCACTGGGTGTTGTGGATCGAGGCATCGAGCTGATAGCTCATATTGATCAGTCCGCCGGCGCCGCCAAATCCCAGCATCACCAGCGAAAGTGCTGTGGCCAGCATGATCGGATTTTTCCAGGGCAGCGCTCTGACCCAGCCGAACGCACCGCTGCCGCCGCGCAGCCGGCTGGCGATCTCGGCCGAGGCGCAGATGGTGAAGACCGTGAGCAGGGTCGGCAACGCCACCAGGCTGGTGAACACCGAATGCATGAACTTGAAGCCGGCGCCGACTTGCGGATCGGTGAACAGATGATGCACGCCGATCGGCATCGCCACCACCAGGAACAGGATGAACGAGATCCTGGCCATCGGATCGCTGTAGAGCCGTCCGCCGATCGCCCGCGGGAAGATGGTGTAATAGGCGATGTAGGTCGGCATCAGCCAGAAATAGACGATGGCGTGCAGCGTC
>JAQGJF010000786.1 GCA_028290765.1 Tardiphaga sp. | reverse complement strand
TCGGGCGCGCTCGCCGCCATCGTCGACATCGCCGAAGGCCTCGAAGTCGACGTCGCGCGGATGGGCGTCAATCTCGACGCTACCCATGGGCTGATCATGGCCGAAGCGGTGACGATGGCGCTGGCCGAGAAAATCGGCAAGAGCGACGCCCATCATCTGATCGAGGCCGCCAGCCGCAAGGCGGTCGGCGAGAAGCTGCATTTGCGCGACGTGCTGACCGGGGATCCGAAAGTCACCGCCCTTCTCGACGCCGGCCAAATCGCAGGACTGTTCGAACCGATGGCCTATCAGGGCGTCTCGCAGGCACTGATCGACCGGCTGCTCGCCTCGCTCGACGCCAAGTAAAAGACACACGGAGAAATGCGATGCCCATGATCGACGCCGACGGTTGCCTGCTCCATGTCTCCGTCGAAGGGCGCGACGGCGGCCCAACGCTGATGCTGTCGAACTCGCTGGGCACCCATATGGGGATGTGGGAGCCGCAAATGGCCAACCTCACAAAACTGTTTCGGGTGATCCGCTATGACCGGCGTGGCCACGGCAAGTCCGGCGTTGCGCCCGGTCCCTATTCGATGGAGCGTTTCGGCCGCGACGTGCTGGCGATCCTCGATGACCTCAATATCGAAAAGGTGCACTGGTGCGGATTGTCGATGGGCGGCATGGTCGGCCAATGGCTGGGCGCCAACGCGCCGACGCGCTTCGACAAGATCATCCTCTCCAATACCAGCTGCTATTATCCGGATCCGACCAACTGGCTCAACCGCATCAAGGCGGTGAAGGAAGGCGGCATTGCCGCGGTGGCCGACGCCGTGATCGCCGGCTGGCTGACTTCGGATTTCCGCGAGCGCGAGCCGCGGATCACCGCGAACATGAAATCGATGCTGCTCGCCACCCCGGTTCAGGGCTACCTCGCCTGCTGCGAGGCGCTCTCCACGCTCGACCAGCGCGATCTCCTGCCGCTCATCAAAAGCCCGACACTGGTGATCGCCGGACGCCACGACATGGCGACGCCGCTGGCCGCGGGCGAGTTCATCCGCAGCCAAATTCCCGGCGCCAGCCTGACGATTCTCGACGCCGCCCACATTTCCAATGTCGAGCAGTCGCACGCGTTCACGGATGCCGTGATCGGCTTTTTGACGCAGCGCTAGCTTTCTCCCCTCCCCCTTGCGGGGAGGGGTCGGGGGTGGGGGTCAACGAGTCAGTGCCTCGCGGTTCACCCCCCTCCCCGAGCCTTAAGAGCGAGCTCCGCTCGTCTCGCCCCCGCAAGGGGGGAGGGAACGCGCTGCCGTCGCGGCAACATCATCGTTAGAAACTACAGACCGGAAATGAGGAGAGACCATGGACGATCAACAACGCCGCGATGACGGCATGGCGGCGCGCCGCAAGGTGCTCGGCAATGCCTGGGTCGACAAGTCGATGGCCGGCAAAAATGCCTTCAACGCCGATTTCATCGACCTGATCACCCGCCACGCCTGGGGCGAGATCTGGACGCGGCCGCATTTCGACGAGCGCACCCGCCGCGTGCTGGTGATCGGCACCATGGTGGCGCTCGGCCAATGGGACGAGTTTCGCCTGCATGTCCGCGCGGCGCTGGCCGAAGGCGGTTTCACGCCCGACGATATCAAGGAGATTTTATTGCAGCAGGCGATCTACTGCGGCGTTCCCGCCGCCAACCACGCGGTGAAGGAAGCCGCCGCGATCGTTCAGGAGTTGGGATTGCTGCCCAAAGAACTGCCCAAGGAACTACCCAAGGAACTACCCAAGGAACCACCCAAGGGATAGATCTCGCGTTCGCGCGGCCATGTCGGTGATTTCTCGGCGATCCGCCGCACCGGAGGCTCGACCACCATGAGGATCGCGGTGCCGAGCAGCAGCAGCAATTCGGTGGCGTGCAGCCGGAGCGCGCCGGTCTCGCCGACCTGCGATGCCAGCACCATGCTGGCGAAACTGATCAGGCTGCCGATGCCGAGCGCCATGGCCAGCGCCTCGTCGCAGCCGCCGGTCTTGCGGATCGATGCGCGGGTAATCAGCACCAGGAACACCGCGAAAAATGCCACCACCGTCAGTTTGCCGAAGGCGAGCAACCAGGCCATCCGTATCGTGCTCATCGCCGTCAGTTGCAGATGATCGCTCATGAACAGCGCCAGCGAAATGTTGGGCTGCTCGTAGAGGCCGTGGATCGGTGAAATGATGATCCGGAAGGCAACGATGGTCCAGGTCGGAATGAAATACGACGCCAGAAGGGCCCCGTTGAAGGTGCTGATCCGCCAGTTGGTATCCATGTCGATCCTCGCCGGGCCGTCCGCGACACCTCCTGAAATGGGGTGCGGCAGTGTCCGAGAAAGGTAACTCCGCTCAACTGCGGCGGGCAATCTAAACCATTTGTTTACCTTAATCTCGCCCGGAACCGGATAACCGGGGGCTGGAGACTGAATCGACCTTGCCAAACAGAAAAATCCCGCCTTTCGGCGGGACTTCCCTTTTCTGATTCGATCAACCGGACCGGACTAGCGGTCGGCCTTCTGGCCTGGATTGTGGCTCTGGCCCTGACGGTTGGGATCCTGCTGCTGCTGGCCGGGCTTCTGGCCGCCGCCCTGCTGCTGCTGACCGGGCTTCTGACCCGGATTCTGACCCGGATTCTGATTTGGCTGCCCCTGGTTCGGGTTGTTCTGGTTCTGATTGGTCATTCTGGGAACTCCCTTGTTGAATGATTCAACGGCCCGACAACCCTCAACTCCCGATTTGGTTGCGGGAACCTGGAGTTCCTGGATGATGTTTGTGTGATCGTTGCAAGGCGTAGCCCTCGTGTAACCGTGACCGGGAAACAGTGGTGCCGGTTTACGGCGCAATCCCGTGTACAGGTGCATTAAGCGACGTTGGGCGCTGTTGCCGCCCCCGGTTCCCACTGTTAGAAAATGGTACGACGTGACGTTCCGGCTGCCGGGGCCATCGCCGCGTCATCCAAACAACGGCAGCGCATGGATTATTTCGCCCAGCAACTCATCAACGGCCTCGTACTCGGCTCGATCTACGGCCTGATCGCGATCGGCTACACGATGGTCTACGGCATCGTCGGCATGATCAATTTCGCTCATGGCGATATATTCATGATCGGCGGTTTCATCGCGCTGATCTCGTTCCTGATCCTGGTCTCGATCGGTCTGACCGTGGTGCCGGTGATCCTGCTGATCGTGCTCCTGGTATCGATGGCAATCACCGCGCTGTATGGCTGGACGGTGGAACGCATCGCCTACCGGCCGCTGCGGCACTCGTTCCGCCTCGCCCCGATGCTCTCGGCGATCGGCATGTCATTCGTGCTGACCAATTATTCACAGGTGGCGCAGGGCGCCCGGGTCAAGCCGGTGCCGCCGATCATCACCGGCGGCTATACCCTGCACGAGGGCGGCGGCGGCTTCGTGGTGCGGCTGTCGAATGTGCAGATCATCGTCGTCATCACCACCATCGTGCTGCTCGCGGTCTTTACCTGGCTGGTGGCGCGCACAAGGCTCGGCCGCGACATGCGCGCCTGCGAGCAGGACCAGACCATGGCGGCGCTGCTCGGCGTCGACGTCGACCGCACCATCTCGATGACCTTCGTGATTGGCGCCGCGCTCGCCGCCGTCGCCGGCATGATGTACCTGCTCTATTACGGCCTGGTCGATTTCTTCATGGGCTTCGTCGCCGGGATCAAGGCCTTCACCGCGGCGGTGCTCGGCGGCATCGGCTCGCTGCCGGGCGCCATGCTGGGCGGCCTGTTGATCGGTCTGATCGAAACCCTGTGGTCGGCGTATTTTTCGGTCGAATACAAGGACGTCGCGGCGTTCTCGATCCTGATCGTTGTTTTGATTTTCCTGCCCACAGGCCTGCTCGGCCGGCCCGAAGTTGAAAAAGTTTGACGGCCGAGCGCGTGACAGCACCCGCGAAGACGACGGCGGCATCGCACGCGCCCGGGGCCGCCTTCATTTTCAAGAAGGCCCTGATCAGCGCG
>JAQGJF010000758.1 GCA_028290765.1 Tardiphaga sp. | reverse complement strand
TAAAATCATGGAGATGGTCCGGGAGGTTTTGTGCACGCCCAAGCTACGATCTTGCGCGGGCATGGTTTCGTGCGCAAGGAACTTGTTGTTTGAGCATGATCTTGTCCGAAAACCGGTGTCCACCCTCGGATCGAGTCCGAGGGCATGCTTTTCGGGATCATGCTCTGCGGGCGGACATCAAACGGAGACGCCGAGCCGCCCGAGCCCCGGCAGCTTGACCGCCGGCCGGCGGATATCGACGCCGAACACCGCGCCGAGGAAATTGATCTCGAGGCCCTCGACCCAGCCGACGGTCAGGCCGAGATAACCACCGAGCGTGGCGCGGATGCCGGTGCCGGACGGGGTCACGCCGAAATACTCGCCGCTATAGGGAAAATCCTTTCCGATCGCCGTCGGCGGCAGCGCGGTTCGCAATTCGGGCACCGCGCTCATCACCGCCGCCACGAAAGTATTGGAATTCGGTCCCGGCCAGGCGCGGTAGTCGCCATAGGCGCGAAGCTTGTAGCCTTCGATCGCGGATTGGATCCTGGGGATCATCGAGGCCGCGGCTTCGCCGTCCGCCGCGGCAATGGTTTGCGGCATATCGCCGAACCAGCGCCCGTCGGCGGCAAAACCGTTGACCCGGATCGGTTCGCCCCAGGCGGTATAATCATAGCGGGTGTAGCGGGAGGCGTTGCGCTCCTTGACGACGATCCAGGTGTGGACGGCAAAAATGCCGCGCCAGCGCACGGTTCGGGCGGCATAGACCCGCACCACCGGGTCGGGATGTGCGGCGGCAGGCGGCAGCAGACCGGCGCTGGACCGGTCGGCCATCTGCCAATCGACCGATCGATCGCCGAGGACGTATTTGATGGCCGACACACCGATCGGAGCGAGGAGCAATATCAGAATCACAAACACGAATTTTCTCACCGCTCGGACCCATATGGCGTGATATTCCATATAGGCGAGACCGGCGGCTTCGCCACCTGTAAGCGGGGCTGGGGTGGGATGATTTTAAATTAGTTCGGGATCGCCAGTTCCGCCATTGCGAGGAGCTCTTTCGACGAAGCAATCCAGTTCTTGCTTCTTGGTTCCTGGATTGCTTCGCTTCGCTCGCAATGACGGGGCTGGCGATGCCGAATTCACTTAATAACATCCGCTTTGACTATCAGTCCTCATCATCCCTGTTCGGACACTGCTTGATGGTCGAGCGCGCCAGCTTGGCGTCGTCCAGCGATTTGTAAGGTCCGTCCCCGAACCAGAGATTACCGATAATGATCGGATTGCTGGTGACGATCTCGCATTTATTGGTGGCGCTGTTGCCGACCACCCAATAATACTGCCCATCCGCGGCAAGGCAGGCCGTTCCGAGAAGACTCGTAATGGCGCCGGCCAGCATCCATGATTTCATCGGTCCGCTCCTTCGAGGGTCGAACCGCTAAACATCATCGGCGCGCAACGTTCCAGTCCGCCGGGGGCTCATCGATGGCCGTGGTTAACGCCGCGCAGCTTCGATCGCGACAATTGACGCGATGCCTCAGCCCGTTGCCAGGCGTCGAGCCGGTTCGGTGTCGGCGCCCTCCGTCACCGGCAGTTGCATCAGGATGGTCTGGCTGCCATGGGCGATTTCGATGCCGCATTCCTGGAAGCGGCGTTTCATCCGGCGATTGAATTCTCGCTGCACCGGCCAGCGTCCGTCGGCGCTGCAGCGGATCTGCCCGACGATCTGTGCCATCGATCCGTCGACCTTGTCGACGCCCCACAGTTCGAGGTCGCCGCGGATCAGCGGCCGGTATTCCGGCTCAGTGCGCATCTCGGCGACGATGTCCTTGAGGAGCTGGCCGACGCGGTCGGTGTCCTCCTTGTAGGAAACATTGACGCTGACAGCGGCGTTGCCCATGCCGCGACTGGCATTGGTGACGCTGGCGACGGCGCTGAACGGCACGATATGCACCGCGCCGTCACCGGCGCGCAGCCGGATGGTCCGGATCGAGAGGTTCTCCACCGTCCCGGTCAGGCCCGACACCGTGACGGTGTCGCCGACCTGCACGACGTTTTCCAGCAGCAGGAACAGCCCGGTGATCACGTCCTGCACCAGTTTCTGCGAACCGAAGCCGATCGCGATGCCGACGATCCCGGCGCCGGCCAGCAGCGGCGCGACGTTGACGCCGATCTCGCTCAGCGCGGTGAGCGCGACCACCGTCACGATCACGCAGAGCAGCGCGGTGCGCAGCATCGGCTGGAAGGTCCGCAACCGCGCGGCGCGGGCGTAATGTCCGTCGCGGGTCAGCGTCGTGAGCTGACGGTCCATCAGCGCGTTGCTCGCCTCCCAGATCGCCGCCGCCGCCAACGCGGCAATACCGATCGTCACCACCGCGGAGAGCAGCCGGCTACCGATCTGGCCACCATAGAACCAGACCATCGCATCCACGCCCCATACTTCCAGCAGCGCAATCAGGCCGATGGTGACGATGATCGTCGAGACGATCCTGCGCAGCAACGGAACATAACGGTTGGCGCGGGTCTCTAAGCCGGGAAAGCGCTGCAGGATCTCCGGCTTGATGCGGAAGCCGCGGTCGATCAGGCTGAGCACCACGACGGAAGCCAGCCGCGTGATCAGCGCCACCGCGAGGGTGCCGACAAAGTACTGCAGCATCAGCGCATAGCCGTTGCGGATGTTGAGCGCCCTCACTCACCACAGCGCCAGCACCACGGCGATGGCTAGAACATGCCACAGCCCGGCGACGCGATTGCGCAATCGGGACACCGCCCCGCTGCTGCCGTTGCTCGCGCGAATGGCGTCGGCGATCGGACGGCGGCACTGCAGGATGATGACGACCACGAAGAGATGGACCACCAGCATGACCAGCCGCAGCAGCGCGGCATATCCGCCGCGATGCAGGCCGAACAGCAGCGCGATATTGGCAACGGCAACACCGGCGACGCCGACGGTGACGATGCGCCTTACCCAGATCTCGATATAGGCGGCGGTTTCGGCGCGGACCGTGAACAGTCCGGGCGGGCAGACCAGCGCCCGGACGATGCAGACCAGGCCGCGGCAGATCGCATAGGCATTGACGACCGCAACGATCGCCAGCCGCGTGGTGGCGCGATAGCCGAGTTCGGTGCCGAGCAGCAGCGTCGCGATGCCGACAAACGCCACCACCGGCAGCAATTCCAGCACCAGCCGGCCCAGCACGAAGGGAAGCCGGAGCAGCGAATGCCACAGATGCGTGAGATCGATCCGTCGCCGCCGCCGTCCGGGCTCGGCGGCGACGTCGGCCGTCGAGGACGGCGGATCGGCCATGTCCAGAACCCCCGCCGGCATCTGGGCGGCCGGGGGCATGCGCGCTTCCAGCAGCGCCAGCGGCCGTCGCACCGCGCGGCCGACCAGCCATTCGGCGCAAAGCGCGCAGCCGAACACCAGCGCCAGCTTCCAGGCGATGTCGAGCAGGATGTCATAAGAGGCCGGATCGCTCGCGGTGCGCTCCAGCCAGTGCCACAGCGCCGAAAAACGCGTGACGCTGCGCGCCGCGTCGGCAATGTCACGCGACGTCTCGCCGATCTGCTCGGAGATGCTCAGCAGCAGCTGCGCGCCGAGGCTGTCGGCGGCGAGCGGAATGGCGGTTTTGGATTCGGGGGCGGCCGGAGCGGGCGCGGCGGTGGCGATCGCGCGAAGCGTGTCGATCATCTGCGCGCGCTTGGCATCGTCCTGCAGGGTTTCGAGCGCGCGATTGGCCTGCTCGGGCGTCAGCGTATTCGCCGCCGCAGGCGCGGGCGCGCTGGCGGTTTGCGCCGACACCGGAGCAGCGATCAGCAGGCATGCGAGGGCGATCAGCGGAAAGAGTTTTTGCGGCACGGGAATCCCTTCTTGTCAGGTCGGGAATATCGTCCTTTTTCGTCGCGATGATGTGTCGGAAATTTGCCGATCCGGCGACGATGTCTTGGCATTTCGCCACAAAGCGAAACGCGGCGATTCACATTCGCCAACGTTCGTCATGCCCGGGGACGAAGCCCGGCCATGACGCGGAGATAGTCATGAGACCGTCAGATATCGCGGCCTTCGACCTTTTCGGTCAGGCTCTTGACCATTTCCGGCACTTTTTCGAGGTGCGGATTGACCGCGAGCGCCTTGCGGAAAGCATCGAGCGCGCGCTTTTCGTCGCCGAGCTC
>JAQGJF010000748.1 GCA_028290765.1 Tardiphaga sp. | reverse complement strand
AGCATTTTCGCCGTCGCAACGGCCGCGTCACCGAGAACATGGCCCGCGTCCAACAACTGGGCGCCTATCGCGGCTGGATCGAGGTCGCAGGCGTGCGGCGCGCCGTCTCCGAGGATACCTGGCTGGGGCAACGAGACCATTCCTGGGGAATTCGCGCCGAGATGCGCACCGACGAGTTCAATCCGCCGCTGACCTTCTATCCGCCGTTCTTCTATTGCTGGACCACGGCGCAATTCGCCGACCGCGGCCTGCATCTGTTTTTCAAGGAGCGCGCTCCCGGCGACCTGATCTACATTTCAGGCGAGGAAGTCGTCTCGATCGGCACGCGCGCGAAAAAGCAGATGCTGCTTTCCGACATCGCGCACGACGTGGTCTGGGCGAAGGATCCCAACGGCCAGACGCTCGCGAGTGCAGCGTTCGAAGCCCGTTTCAGCGATGGGTCGCGGCGAGCCCTCAAGGTCCGCACGCTGCCGGCGCGCTATTTCCTGAAGGCCGGATTGTATGGTGGGCTCAAGGGCTGGTCGCATGGCGACGACAAGGGCAAGCTCTACGTCGAACACGACGTCTGGGACCTCGAAGATCCCGCGACCCGGCGCCTGGCGCGCACGCTCTGCGACCATGTCATCGAGGTGACCGACGGCGACGAGGTCGGCTACGGTATCATCGAATACGGCGTCGGAAAGGGCTACGAGCGCTACGCCGAGGTGCAAGACCATCCGCCGATCTAATTCGACGGGCGCGACCTATCGCGGCTCTAAAGCCGGATCAGCCGTTTGCCCTTGTTCTCGCCGCGATAGAGCCCGGCGAGCGCATCAGGGCAGGATTCCAGACCGTCCAGGATATCCTCTTCGTAGCGCAGTTGGCCGGCGCGGACCCAGCCGGCCAGCATGGCCACCGAGGCCTCGTAACGCGCGATGTGATCGAAAATCACAAAGCCCTGCACGCGCGCGCGCTTGACCAGGAGATGCCGCTCGGCTCGCGGGCCCGTCGGCCATGGGTCCCACGAGCCAATCGACGCCGTACCGCAAATGACGACGCGGGCACCCACAGCGAGCCGAGAATAGACGGCGTCGCTGATCGCGCCCGCGGTATTGTCAAAATAGACCTGAACGCCGCCGAGACATGCCGCATCAAGCGCTTCGGCCAATCCCGGAGTCTTGTAGTCGATGGCCGCGTCGTAGCCGAACAGATTGAGGCATTGCGCCACTTTTTGCGCCCCGCCGGCGATGCCGATGGTGCGACAGCCAAGAATTTTTGCAATCTGGCCGACAGCGGATCCTACTGAACCAGCGGCGGTGGACACCAGCACCTGATCGCCGGCTTTGGGTTCGCCGATCAAAGTCAGCGCCAACAGCGCCGTGACGCCATTGAGCCCCAGCACGCCAAGTGCCAGCGAACGCGGCAGATCGTTTTCGACGATCTTGCGCATGACGGCACTCGCATCGACCGCGGCCAATTCCTGCCATCCGAACCATCCGGTGACGACGTCGCCGGCCCGAAAATCGGCATGGCGCGATTCGACGACTTCGCCAACCGCGAGCGCGCGCATCACCGATTGCAGCTCGACAGCCGCCGAATAATTGCCGGCATCGGCGATCCAGCCACGCATCGCCGGCTCGACCGACAGGAAATTGTTGCGCACCAGGATCTGGCCGTCCGCTGGAACGGGCGCCGGCGCCTCGCGAATGGCAAAATGCTCCGCCTGCGCAACTCCCTTTGGACGAGCGATGAGCAGGACCTGACGGTTCATCATGACGAACTCACTCCCATGGCGCGTCGCGCCCGCGCATAGTCTGCCACCAGCCAGTCAATATAGTCGCCGGCCGGGCCCGCGCTCTTGATCGCGCCAATGCCCTGCCCCGCACTCCAGATATCAAGCCAGGCCTTGCTGTTCGATCCACCGCCCGAGATGTTAACCCCCGTTCCATCGCTGCGCAGCAGCGCTTTCGGATCGAGGCCGTTGGCAAGGATCGAGGGCAGCAGGAATGAGGCGTTGGCGCCGGTAAAACAATTGGCGATCACAATGTCCTTGGCGCCGGAGTCGACGATCATCTGCTTGAATTCCGGCTGCGTATTTGCTTCGGTCGAGGCTAGGAACGGCGAACCGACATAAGCGAGATCGGCGCCCAGCGCCTCGACCGCAAGGACGGCAGGTCCGGTGGCGATACAGCCCGACAGGATCAGGAGCCCATCCCACCATTCGCGGATCTCGGCGGTGAGCGCGAAGGGAGAAAGATTGCCGGTATGTCCACCCGCACCGGCGGCGACCGCGATAATGCCGTCGACGCCGATGCCGGCGCATTTGCGCGCATGCCGGTCGCTGATGACGTCGTTGAAGACGAGCCCGCCATAGGCGTGAATGGCCCCGACGATCGCAGGATTCGCCGCCAGCGCGAGCACCACGATGGGGACCCGGTGCTTGACGATAATCACAAGATCGGCGTCAAGCCGCTCGTTGGTCTTGTGGGCAACCAGATTGATCGCAAAGGGAAGGTCGCAATCGCGAAGCTCCTGCTTGATCCGGACGATATCGGCGTCGAGCTGGGCGCTGGTGCGGGCATTGAGCGCCGGCATCGCGCCGATGATCCCTGACCTGCATTGCGCAACGACGAGCTCCGGCGTCGAGGCGATGAACATCGGCCCCGCCATGACGGGAATTCTGAGTTTTTGGCGTAACCGTCTGGCCAGATCAGGACCATTCTTCATGGGGTGCCGTCGAATGAAACCAGGCCTTGATCGAGAACTCTTCGCTCGCCGACGAAAGCCTGAAACATGGCCCGGTCGCCGTCGCGCCAGATGCGAAATTCGACGGCGTCGCCCGGAAATATCACGCCGGAGAAGCGGCACTGAAGTGCACTGATATGGCTGGGTGCATGACCGCACGCCCGCGCCACGGTGACCCCCGCCATCGCATAGCTGGCAAGCCCATGAAGGATCGGACGGTCAAAGCCGGCGCGCCGCGCGACAGCGGGATCGGCGTGCAACGGATTCCTGTCGCCTGACAGGCGGTAGATCAGCGCCGCACGCGCACTAACGGGGACGACCGCACGGCTGTCGGGCTCTCGATCGGGGAGGACAGCGGGAGCAGACTTCGGCGGCGCCCCACCAAAGCCGCCGTCGCCGCGCAGCAGCAAGGTCTGTTGAAGCGTGCAGTAATGCACGCCACTCGCCGCGTCATGGATGGTGCGCTCAAGAACCAGCACAGCGCCGCGTTCCGGACCGCGATCCGCCAGCGAAACGACCCGCGCCCGCCCGATGACATCGGCGGCCGGCGGAAGCGGGGCATGGAACCACGCGGCCTGCTCGGCGTGGACCAATTTCACGAAGTCGACGCCGAATTCCGGCGCTGCAATCCACATGCCCGGCGAAGCCAGGGTCACAGCAAAGCTCGGAACAACCGCAAGGCGGTCCTCGATCAGGTACTTCAGGTCCTCGCCATCGCTGGGGTCGCGGCCAAGGCCAATTCCCAGCGCATACAGGATGGCGTCGCGGGCGATGTAGCTCTGCGAAATCTCATCGAAGCGGTGATGGAGAAGACGTTCGGGCTGCAGCGGCATGGAATCAGACCGGGTCCCAGGTGAACACCTCGGCCGAACGATGCAGCGGATAGAAATCGTTGGCAAACATCGGGAATACCCGCTCGGTGACGGTTTCCGCAGTCCACCCGTCGGAACAATGCGCCGTGCGGATCGGACGCGGTTGCGAGAACAGATAAATTTCATTGTTCCGCACGCCAAAAATCTGCCCCGTCACGTGCGCGCCGCCGTCGCTCGCCAGTGCGGTCACGAATGGCGCGATCTTTTCCGGTACCAGCTTCTTCAGGCCATCGACCCGCTTCTGCTGCTCCGGCGTATTGGTCGGTATCGAATCGATCATGCGGGTCCAGGCGAATGGTGCCACGGCATTCGACCGAACATTGAAGCGTTGCATGTCGAGCGCGATGGATTTCGAGAGCCCGACAATGCCGAGCTTCGCCGCCGCGTAGTTGGCCTGGCCGAAATTGCCGACCAGCCCGGAGGTCGAGGTCATGTGGATATAGGCCCCGGAGGCCTGCTCCTTGAAGTATGGCGCGGCGGCGCGGCTGACATTGAAGCTGCCCTTGAGATGCACGCCGATGACGGCGTCGAATTCTTCCTCGGTCATCTTGTGAAACAAACCGTCGCGGAGATTTCCCGCGTTATTCACCACGGCATCGATGCGTCCGAAGTTGTCGATGGCAGCCCGCACCATGGCCTGCGCGCCGTCCCAGTTGGCGACGCTGTCGGCATTGGCGACGGCGCGGCCACCCAGCGCGGTGATTTCCTTCACGACGTCCTGCGCAGGCGAGCTTTGCCCGACTTCGCCGGTCAGCGTCACGCCGAGGTCGTTGACGACCACCGCGGCACCAGCCTTGGCAAGGTCGAGCGCGATGCCGCGCCCGACGCCGCGCCCGCCGCCGGTCACCAGTGCGACTTTTCCATCCATAACGCCCATTTCATTCGCCTCAATAGCTCTTGGGAAGGTCGAGCACTTTCTCGGCGATGAAGCACAAGATCAGTTGCTCGGTGATCGGCGCGAGACGCGTCAGCGAGACCTCGCGATAAAGCCGCTCGACGTGATATTCCTTGGCGTAGCCGAACCCGCCATGGGTCGCGACGGCCTGCCATGCCGCATCATGGCCGGCACGGGCGCCGAGGAATTTGGCGCTGTTGGCCTCGGCGCCACAGGGACGCCCAGAATCGTAGAGTTCCGCGGCTTTCATCGCCATCAGCCACGCGGATTCGAGATACATCCATTTTTCCGCAAGCGGATGCTGGATGCCCTGGTTCTGTCCGATCGGCCGATCGAACACGACGCGCTCCTTGGCGTACCGGGTCGCCCGGCGCAGCGCATCCTGACCGATCCCGATCGCCTCCACCGCGATCAGCACGCGTTCGGGGTTGAGGCTGTGCAGGATGTAGGAAAAGCCCTTGCCTTCCTCGCCGATGCGGTCCTCATCCGGGATGAAAAGCCCATCGATGAAGATGGCGTTGGAGTCGACCGCCTTGCGTCCCATCTTGGGGATCTTTTGCACATCGATCTTGCTGCGATCGAGGTCGGTGTAGAAGATCGTGATGCCGTCGGTCGGCCGCGCACAGTCCTCGAACTTTGTCGTGCGCGTCAGCAGCATGATCTTGTTCGCCACCTGCGCGGTCGAAGTCCAGACCTTCTGCCCACGCACCACATAGCCGCCCTTCACCTTCTCCGCGAAGGTCTTGATCCGGGTGGTGTTGAGGCCGGCGTCCGGCTCGGTGAAGCCGAAACAGCATTGATCCTTGCCGGAGATCAGTTGCGGGACCCAGCGCGCCTTCTGTTCCGGCGTGCCTTTGACGACGATGGGATGCGGACCAAACAGGTTGATGTGAACCGTCGACGCGGCGGCCATGGCGCCGCCATGGCTGGCCACTTCATGCATCATGATCGCGGCTTCGGTCACGCCGAGGCCGGCGCCGCCATATTCCTCCGGCATGGTGATGCCGAGCCAACCTGCCTCAGCCATGGCGCGATGAAATTCGTGCGGAAACTTTCCGTCTTCGTCGCGCTCGAGCCAGTAGTCATCGCCAAAGCGCCTGACCACGGCCCGAACGCCCTCGCGAATGGCGTTGCGCTCGTCTTCGGTCGGAAGGGGTTTTGCTTCGGTCATATTGTGATCGCTCCCGAACGATGATCCTCAGATAGACGCCAGCGTCTTGCGCGCGGCCTTCAGGTGCGGAACGTCGTACATTTTGCCGTCGATCCCGAGCGTGCCGGCGCCAGGATTCGCTTCGAAGGCCTCAACGATCCGGCGCGCCTGGGCGATTTCCGCCTCGGAAGGCGCGTAGCACCGATTGATGGTCGCGATCTGGTCCGGATGAATCGCGATGCGTCCGGAAAATCCGTCGCGACGCGACTTGCGGCAATCGCGCTCAAGGCCCTCGGTGTCCTTGAAATTGACGAACAGCGTGTCGAGCGGCGCGACTTCGGCGGCTGCGGCCGCGAACAGGCACTGCACCCGCGCCACTTGATAGGGAAAGGTCCAGGCGCCATCGGCTTCCTTGTTGTCGGTGGCGCCGAGCACCGCGCTGAGATCCTCCGCGCCCCAGGTCAGACCGACCAGCCGGGGATGGGCCGGGGTAAAGGAGCCGAGATTGAACATTGCCTTTGGCGTCTCGGTGCACACCACCGCGAGCTTGACCGATCCCTGGCGCATGCCGGACCGGGCTTCCAGCGCATCCAGATAGTGGGCGATGCGGGTCACGTCGGCGGCGCTGTCGGTCTTGGGGATCAGCAACGCATCCAGCCCGGGTTTCACCACCGCCACCATGTCATCGAGCGTCAGGCCGGTATCGGGCGCGTTGACGCGGACGAAGAAGGCCCAGTCGCGGGTCTTTTCCTGATCGATCAGCGCTGCCACGTGAGCGCGCGCCGCAGCCTTTTGCGAAGGCGCAACCGCGTCTTCGAGGTCGAGGATCAGCGCATCGGCGCCGGATTCGCGGCCCCGCGCAAACTTGCGCTCGGAATCGCCGGGAACAAACAGGAGCGAGCGTAATTTCATGTCGGTTTCCGCAGCATCAGCGCCACACGGCGGCAGGTGGCGATAATTTCATCGCGCTGATTGAGTCCGCGATGATTGAATGTCACGATACCCTGGGTCGGTCGCGATTTGCTGTCGCGCAAGGCAACAACTGTGGTTTCGGCGCGGATCGTGTCGCCGGCGAAGACGGGCTTTGGAAACGCCACTTCCTCCCAGCCGAGGTTGCCGACCGTCGTACCCAAAGTCGTGTCCTGCACCGAAAGACCCACCACCAGTCCCAGTGTGAAGATCGAGTTGATCAACGGACGGCCAAACTCGGTGGTCTTGGCGTATTCATGGTCGATATGGATCGCCGCCGGATTGTAGGTGAGCGCCGAAAACAGGATGCTGTCCATGTCGGTGACGGTCCGGCGGATCTCGTGAATGAAGGTCTGACCGACCTCGAATTGTTCGAAATATTTTCCGGCCACGCTGCCGTCTCCTTCAGTTCAGACGTCCGAGGATTGATACCGCGGCGACGCTGTTGAAGGGCGCTCCGCCGAGATTGTGGGTGAGGCCGAGATCGACCGTACCGCGCTGACGGTCTCCGGCACGTCCGAGCAGTTGCGCGTAAATCTCATAGGCCATGCGCAGGCCCGACGCGCCGACCGGATGACCGAAACATTTCAGGCCGCCATCGATTTGGCAGGGCTGCGCGCCGCCACGGTCGAATCGCCCATCGAGGATTTCGAAGGGCGCCCGCCCCTCGTCCGCCAGGTCCAGATCCTCCATGGTCACGAGTTCGGTGATGGAAAAGCAGTCGTGCGCCTCCGTCAGCGAAATATCCGACCGCGGATCCTTCACCCCCGCCTCGGCATAGGCACGCTTGGCGGCCTGCCGCGTGTTGGCGACGTAGCTGCCGTCCCATTCACCATATTGCATTTCCCAGCCGTGGCTGGCGCAGAGCTGGATCGCCTTCACGGTGACCGGATTCGCGTTGCCGAGCCCACGCGCAATGTCCGGCGTGGTGACGATGGCGCAGGCGGCACCGTCGGAGACGCCGCAGCAATCGAACAAGCCCAATGGATCGGAAATCATCGGCGCCTTGAGAATCGTCTCGATATCGACGGCCTTGCGAAGATGGGCCTTGGGGTTCAGCGCGGCGTTCTGATGGCTCTTCCAGCTGACATGCGCCATCGCCTGTTTGAGGTCGGCCTTGGCGATCCCATGTCGTGCGGCATAAGCGCCTGCAAGCTGGGCAAAGGATCCCGGCGCGGATCCGTACGGCAGCCACAGATCGTTGGCGAGTCCCTTGGTCCGAAGCGGCAAACCGCCATAGCCAGTATCCTTGAGCTTTTCCACGCCGATCGCCAAGGCGAAATCGACGGCGCCCGCCGCCACGGCGTAAACCGCCGCGCGCAACGCTTCGGAGCCGGTCGCGCACATGTTCTCGACGCGCGAGACCGGAATATTTTTCAGCCGCAACGCATGCGCCAGCGGCAAGGCGCTGTTGCCGACGTTGATGTCGTCGAGGGCATTGCCCATCCATGCCGCGCCGATCTGGCCATGGGCAATCCCGGCATCGGCCAGAGCCTCGGTGAACGCCTCGACGATCAGATCATCCGGTCCCTTGTTCCAGTGCTCGCCGAAGGTCGTGCACCCCATGCCGATGATGGCAACCTTGTCTTTGATCCCGCTGGCCATGGCTCTATCCTTCGATCAACGGACGCTGCGCCGGAGCCGATTTCCAGAAATAGGTCCGGAAGCCGCGCCGGGTATCGTGGGATTTGATCCGCAGGCGCATCCGCACCCGATCCCCCACCGAAAATCCTCCGGCATTGGCGTCGGTGAATTCCATCATCACGCGCGCGCCATTGTCGAATTGCACCAGTCCGAACCAAAACGGCGGATCCGGCGTGAAGTTGAGGCGATCCGCGGTCACCGAAACAATCTTCGCCACGTCATCCGCAAGCCTGACATCCTCGAGCGGTTCAGGTCCGGTAGCGTCGGGCCGCACCGGAATCCGGCTCTTGGGAAACTGAACATTGCCCTTGCTATCTCGCCCGCCGATGAAACCGATCATGTCGCGGCCATAGCGTTCGAGCACGGTGGCTTGGGCTTTCTGCTCGAATTCGGAACGCACGCCCCAGTCGAGATCGACGGTCCCGGTCAGGCTCAGGAAACGCACATAATCGTCGAGCGCAATTCCGCCGCGCAGCATGGTGGCGGCCTCGGCCGCTCCCGGCATCACGCCCGTCATGCGAAATATCATGGCGTCGCAGCCGCTGCCGAACCCGGCCAGCAGCAGCAAGTCTCCCGGCTTGGCCTTGGCGCAAGCCAGCGCAAATGCAAACAGCGCGTGCGCAGTGCCCAGATCGCCGAGCGTCTGTGTCAGATCGCTGGCCAGATTCGGTGCGGTCACTCCGGTCAAGCGAGCGATATCCCGCCAGCATCCTGCGAGCGGCTCATGCACCGCCTCTAACGCTATGAGGCCGGGCTCGATCTGGGCCGTGGCGCATGCTGCTTTCACCGCGGGGGCAATGACGCGTGCGACCGAGGTCTCGCGAACGAAGCGCTCTTCATAGGCATAAGGCTCGGCATGCTCTTGCGACGCATAGACGTCCACCAGATCATGCGAGACGCTGGCGTAGCCGATCAGTTGCGCTGCGCCATGATCGGACACCAATGCCGCCGCGCCGCCGTCACCCTGTGCAAGATGCTGCGGGCTTCCGGCATTGGCGGGACGCTTTTCGCCGGTTGCGATCAGCGTCTCGCCAATTCCCAGCAGCGCGTCGAGCAGCGCCGAAACCGCACAGCGTCGCGAACCCGCGACGTCGTTGGTCCGGATCCGCGGGTCGAGCGCCAGCGCCTCTCCGAGCAGCGTCGCATGCGAGCGCTCGATGAATGGCGCCGAGGTCGAAGCAAAGACCACCGATTGCGGTGCGCCGGCCATGGCCCGCGACGCCTCGACCGCCAGGGTCAAGGCGTCCTCATCCCAGCCGGCAACGGCACGCGTGCCGCTGGCCCTGCCGCCGAGGCCCGAGAATCTGAGCGCCTTGGCTGCCGCCGCGCGATCCATGCGAAGCAACGGCGCGTAGACGCCCACGCTTGCGATAAACCTGTCGTGACTCTGCAATACGTCGCTCCTCGGCAAGTTTCCGCCCCTCTCCCCGTCGGCGCAAACTTGACAGCTTTGGGCAAAGTTGTAAATAGGTTTACGATACTCTGGTTCACGACTTTGAAAACCGCTGCAGCTAAAGGCCTGACCCCATCATGAGCATGGATATCTTTCGCGAGGACGCGCTGGCCGGCAAGACGATCCTGGTCACCGGTGGCGGCAGCGGTCTCGGCAAGGAAATCAGCAAGGCGCTGGTGGCCAAAGGAGCCGCGGTGCATATCTGCGGGCGCCGCGCCCAAGTGCTCGACGAAGCGGTGCGCGAGATCTCGGCGAGCGGCTCCGCGCCCGTGCGCGCCCACATTTGCGACATTCGCGACGCCGACCAGGTCGAAGCGATGATGGACGCGATCTGGGCCACCGGGCCACTCACCGGCTTGATCAATAACGCCGCCGCAAATTTTATTTCGCCAACCAAGGATCTCAGCCCTCGCGGCTTCCGCGCCGTCACCTCGACTGTCATGGACGGCAGCTTTCACGTGACGCTCGCGGCAGGCAAGCGCTGGATCGCCGGTGGACTAAAGGGCTCCGTGGTCAGCAACCTCGTGACCTGGGTGTGGTCGGGTTCGGCCTTCGTGGTGCCGTCGGCGATGGCCAAGACGGCACTGCATGCCATGACGATGTCGCTGGCGGTGGAGTGGGGCCGCTATGGCATTCGCCTCAACGCCACCGCGCCGGGACCGTTTCCGACCGAAAGCGCGTGGGAAAAGCTCAATCCGATTCCCGACACCAGATCGAGTGCGACAAGCGTGGACACCGTGCCGATGCGCCGCTTCGGACAGATGCACGAGTTGCAGAGCCTTATCATCTTCCTGCTGTCCGATGCTTGCGACTATCTGACGGGACAGACCATCGCCATCGATGGTGGCCAGCACCTGGCTGGACCGGGAACGTTTGCGGATCTCGGCGCACTGACCGACGAGCAATGGCGTGTCGCGCGCGAAGCGATCCAGCAATCCACCCAGCGTGAGAAAACGCAACGGGTCCAGGGTCCATGAGAGATCCGCAAAGACAGGCAACACGATGATCGAACGCGCGTTATTCAGCGAAGAGCACGAGATCTGGCGCACGACGGTCCGTCGTTTCGTCGAGAAGGAGATTGTGCCGTATCACGCGCAATGGGAGCATGACGGCATCGTGCCGCGCGAGCTTTGGCGCAAGGCCGGCGCGCAAGGGATGCTGTGCTGCACCGTGCCGGAGGAATATGGCGGTCTCGGGCTGGATTATCTGTTCGACGTCGTCGTGTTCGAAGAACTGTGGCGGGTCGGCGCCAGCGGCCCCGGCTTCCTGATCCATACCGACCTGGTCGCAACCTACATCCTCTCCTTCGGCACCGACGAACAGAAGCGGCATTGGCTGCCGAAGATGGTCAGCGGCGAAGCAATCGGCTCGCTGGGCATGACCGAGCCGCACGCCGGCAGCGACCTGAAAGCCGTCCGCACCCAGGCCGTGCGCGACGGCAACGAGTTCGTGATCAACGGCCAAAAAGTGTTCATTTCCAACGGACAGCTCTGCGACGTCGTCGTCTTGGCGACCAAAACCGATAACGGTGCGGGCGCCAACGGCATCACGCTGTTTCTCGTCGAGTCCAACCGCGAAGGCTTCAACCGCGGACGCAACCTCGAAAAGCTCGGCATGAAGGCGCAGGACACCTCGGAGCTGTTCTTCGAGAACGTCCGCGTGCCGCCGAGCAACATGCTGGGCGCCGAGGGACGCGGCTTTCCGCAGATGATGACCAAGCTGGCGCAGGAGCGCCTGGCACAGGCGATCCGGTCGGCGACGGTCGTGGAGACCGTGATCGAGTGGACCGTCGACTACACCGCGGAACGCAAGGCGTTCGGCCAGACCATCGCCGACTTCCAGAATACCCAGTTTGTGCTTGCCGATCTCAAGGCCCGCTCGGTCATGGCGCGGGTGTTTACCGACAGGTGCATCGGTCTTTTCATGCAGGGAAAACTCGACGCCGTCGATGCCGCCATGGCGAAACTGGTGACTTCGGAATTGCACTGCGAGGCGGTCGACAAATGCCTGCAGCTGTTCGGCGGCTGGGGTTACATGTGGGAATATCCGATCTGTCGCGCCTATGCCGATGCCCGCGTGGTGAAGATCGCAGGCGGATCGGTCGAAGTCATGAAGACCATCATTGCGCGGGAGATGTTCAAGAATCGCCCA
>JAQGJF010000725.1 GCA_028290765.1 Tardiphaga sp. | reverse complement strand
AACGCGTGTCGTCCTGCTGCGTGCGTATCAACATCGTATCCGAATTTACAAAAATAAGGTCGAGACGGAAATGTCCCTCCTCGAAGGCATCATCGATTCCCGGAACAACCCGCTTGCGGTGGTCGAGGATATCGCCACCGATCACAACTGGTCGTTCGAGCGCTCCGGCGAGGACGAGGTCACCATCGTCTCCAAGGGCAACTGGACCGACTACCAATTGTCCTTCACCTGGATGAACGAGATCGAGGCGCTGCACTTGGCCTGCGCCTTCGACATGAAGATTCCGACGCCGCGCCGCGCCGAAGTGCAGCGCCTGATCGCATCGATCAACGAGCAATTATGGGTCGGACATTTCGACATCTGGACCCACACCGGCATGGTCATGTACCGCCAGGCGCTGATCTTGCCGGACGGCCTCACCGCCTCGACGGCGCAGTGCGAAACCATGCTGGTCAGCGCCATCCACGCCTGCGAGCGTTATTATCCGGCGTTCCAGTTCGTGGTCTGGGCCGGCAAGTCCGCGCCCGAGGCGATCAGCGCGGCGATGTTCGATACCGAAGGCGAGGCCTAAGGCGGCGATGCCGAGCGATCGCCCGGCGATCGTCGTCCCGGATCAGCCGACCGACGCCGACCGTGCCGCTCTGCTCGCGGCCCTGATCGCATTCAACACCGATGCGTCGGGCTTGCCCGGTCCACAGCCGCTCGCGGTGCTGATCCAGGATCCGATAACCGGAAAGCCGGTCGGCGGATTATGGGGCCGAACCAGCTACGACTGGCTGTTTGTGGAATTGTTCGTGGTGCCGGAACCGTTCAGAGGCCAGGGTCTCGGGGCCGACATCCTCCAGCGGGCCGAGGATATTGCCCGCTCGCGGGGATGCACCGGTGTCTGGCCCGACACCTATTCGTTTCAGGCGCCCGATTTCTATGCCAAACAGGGCTATGAATTGTTCGGCACGATCGACGATCATCCGCGCGGGAAGCAGCGTTTCTTCTATAAGAAGCGCCTGATCTAGATCGCACCGGCCTTGCCGGTGATAGGATCGCGCAGCTTTCACTTTCGCGGAACATCGCCATGACGCCTTTGCCGACCCCTGCCCCCTTCACGCCCGTCCCGGGCACCGTCGTCCTCGCCGGCGCCGGCAAGATGGGCGGCGCAATGCTGACGGGCTGGCTGGCGCGGGGGCTCGACGCCGGCGACGTCGCCATCGTCGAGCCGCACCCGTCCGACGAGATCCGCGCGCTGACCGCGCGCGGCGTCCGGATCAACCCTGTTGCGGAAGATGTCGGCGCCGTCGCCGCGCTGGTGATCGCGGTGAAGCCGCAGATGTTTCGCGAGGCCGGCCCGGCGCTGCGCCGCTTTGTCGGACCGGACACGCTGGTGCTTTCGATCATGGCCGGGACCACGATCGCAGCACTCGCCGAGGTCTGCGGCGGCAGCGTGGTGCGCGCGATGCCCAACACGCCGGCCGCCATTGGGCGCGGCATCACCGTCGCGGTTCCCGCCGGCGATGTCAGCGCCGGCCAGCGCGCCATGGCGGATGCATTGCTGCGCGCCACCGGCACCGTGGAATGGGTCGACGACGAGGCGCTGATAGATGCGGTCACGGCAGTCTCCGGCTCGGGACCGGCCTATGTCTTTCTGCTCGCCGAAGAACTGGCGCGCGCCGGCGTGGCGGCCGGCCTGCCGGCGGCGCTCGCCACCCGGCTGGCGCGCGAAACCGTTGCCGGCTCCGGCGAATTGCTGCATCGCTCGGAACTCGACTCCGCGACGCTGCGTCAGAACGTCACCTCGCCCGGCGGCACCACGGCAGCGGCGCTCGAGGTGCTGATGGGAGCGGATGGGATGCCGTCGCTGCTGACGCGCGCGGTCGCCGCGGCGACGAAGCGGTCGAAGGAGTTGGCGAAGTAGCCGGCGCATTGGCCACGAACTCCCCCGGATCAAGTCTGGGCCAGGCTCTCAGGCGCAAGACGCTGCGGCGCGAAGGCGCCTTACCACACTAATTCCGCCGCCGATCACAGGACCTTTCTGATCCAGTTGTGCGGGTCGGCCGCACGACCGTACTGGATGTCGACCAGCTTCTTGCGCATCCCCATGGCGAAGGGGCCGGCAGCGCCGCCGCTGATGAGAAAATTGCCGCTCGCGGAGCATACCTTGCCGATCGGCGAAATGACGGCCGCCGTGCCACAGGCGAAGGCCTCTTTCAGTTTGCCGCTGGTGGCATCGGCGCGCCACTGATCGATGGTGTAGAGCTCCTCGCGCACGCGCGCGCCGGAATCCCTGGCCAGCGCAATGATCGAATCGCGGGTGATGCCCGGCAGGATGGTGCCGAGCGGCGGCGTCAGCAGCGAACCGTCGTCGAACACGAAAAAGACGTTCATACCGCCGAGTTCCTCGACATAGCGACGCTCGACCGCGTCGAGGAAAACGACCTGGTCGCAACCATGCTCGATGCCCTCGGCCTGCGCGCGCAGGCTCGCGGCGTAATTGCCGCCGCATTGGACGGCGCCGGTGCCGCCGACCGCGGCGCGCGTGTAGTTTTCCGACACCCAGATCGACACCGGCGCGGGCCCGCCCTTGAAATAGGAGCCGACCGGCGAGGCGATGACGGCGAAGATGTATTCCGCGGAAGGCTTCACGCCGAGGAAGATCTCGCTCGCGATCATGAAGGGCCGCAAATAGAGGCTGCCCTCGCCGCCCGGTATCCAGGCGCTGTCGATGTGCACGAGCTGTTCGACCGCCTCGATGAACACCTCTTCGGGCAGCGGCGCCATTGCCATGCGCTCGGCTGAATTCCGGAAGCGCCTGGCATTGGCGTCGGGGCGGAACAGGTTCACGCCATTATCGCGCTTGTAGGCCTTGAGGCCCTCGAAAATCTCCTGTGCGTAGTGCAGCACGGCCACGGCCGGATCGAGCGGGAAATTCGCGCGGGATTCGACGCGCGCGTCATGCCAGCCTCTGGCCTGATTGTAGCGGACGATGGCCATATGATCGGTGAAAATCCGGCCGAAGCCCGGGTCCACGAGCTTTGCCGCACGATCCTTCTCTGATGTCGGACTCCGCGTCGGCTGGATTTCGAATTTCAAACTCATTCTTTTGCTTCCCCCTGTCGGAGCCGGCCTGATTTCCGGCGCCGGCCCGCCTCTCCGGGCCTACTGGATTAACTGACGGCGGCTGCAGGCCGCCTTTGCATCTTCTCAACAAGCGGCCAAGAAATAAGGACGAGGTGCGGCACGCCCCTTCCCCTGCAATCGCTCCCGCCGCGCCTACGCCGCGGCGGCTTTGGCCTTGGGCAGGACTTCCGAAGTGTAGTCCTGCATCAACTGCTCCGAAATGGCGCCCGGGGTAAACTTCCCCTTGGCGATTTCAGAAACCGGCGTGACTTCCGCGGCGGTGCCGGTGATAAAGCATTCGCTGAAGCCGGTCAGTTCATCCGGCATGATACGGCGTTCGACCACCTCGACGCCGCGGCGTCGGGCGAGATCGATCACCGTCGCTCGGGTAATGCCGGCGAGAAAGCAGTCGGCGATCGGAGTGTGGATCCGGCCGTCCTTGATGAAGAATATGTTGGCGCCGGTGCATTCGGCGACGCGACCCTGCCAGTCCAGCATCATGGCGTCGGCATAGCCTTCGCGCTCTGCCTTGTGCTTGGAGATGGTGCAGATCATGTAGAGACCGGCCGCCTTGGCCATCGCCGGGATCGTCATCGGATCGGGACGGCGATATTCGGCGAGACCCAGGCGGATGCCCTTGAGGCGCTCGGCCGGGTCGAAATAGCTCGGCCAATTCCAGCAGGCGATCGCCAGGTGGATGGTGTTGGTCCGCGCCGAAACGCCCATCATTTCGGAGCCGCGCCACGCCAACGGGCGGACATAGGCCTCGGGCAGGTTGTTCTTTTCCAGCACCAGGTGCTTGGCAGCGTCGATCTCGGCGACCGAATACGGGATCTCGAAATCCAGGATCCGCGCCGATTCCTTCAGCCGCTCGGAATGCGCGGTGCTCTTGAAAATAGTACCGCCGTAGGCGCGCTCGCCCTCGAACACACAGCTGGCGTAATGCAGCCCATGGGTCAGCACATGGACGTTGGCATCGCCCCATGGCACCAGCTTGCCATCGTACCAGATGACGCCATCGATCCTGTCGAACGAAACTCCCATGGACTTCTCTCCCGGATCAATGCGAGCCGCGGCTCCGCTGCGGCGCGGGTTGCTTCTACGTTAAGTCCGAACCGCCCGCAAAACCGGTTTCCACTTTGGCGGAAAGCGCGAAGTCCAGTATGTTTCCCATATCAGAGCCGTCGGCCTCACCGGGGCCCAAGTTCTAATATTTCGTCGTGATGGTCAGTTTTGTAACATTGAACCCAAGATATGTCAACATGGCTGACGTAAATTTCTCAAACGGGTCTGCCAATCCGGCTGACGCTGTGGAAACCGCCACCGGCACCCCGGCCGCCGGGCTGCGCTGGGATATCATCGAGCTCCTGTTCTTCGCCTATCGCGACTTCGTGGGCGATGCCGATCATGTGCTGGAAGCTTTCGGATTTGGCCGCGCCCACCACCGCGTCATCCATTTCGTGCACCGTTATCCCGGGCTGAAAGTGGCCGATCTGCTGGACGTGCTGCGCATCACCAAGCAGTCACTGGGGCGGGTTCTCAAGCAATTGCTCGATGAAGGGTATATCGTGCAGAAGGCTGGCGACAACGACCGGCGACAGCGCCTTCTTTTCGCCACCCCGAAGGGAGAGGCGCTGGTGGCCAAACTCGCCGGCCTGCAGACCGACCGCATCAACCGCGCGCTGGCCGATGTCGGGCCGGCGGCGCAGGAAACCGTCCGCCAGTTCCTGCGCGGGATGATCGACCGGGATGATCCCGATAAGGTGCTGCAGGCGATCTTCGGTGCTGGAAGCGATCCCGCAAGCACCGCGCAACCGCGAAGGCAACCCTGAAGACAACCTTTTGAAGGCAACCTTTTTGAAGGAATGAGCGTGACCCTGACCGCAAACCTGGCACGGATGCCACGACAACCGGCTGACGATGCGCCGCATCTGCTGCTGGTCGACGACGATCGCCGGATTCGCGATCTGTTGTCGCGTTTTCTCGCCAATGAAGGCTACCGCGTCACCACGGCGATGAGCGCCACCGACGCCCGCGCCAAATTGCTCGGTCTGCATTTCGACATGCTGATCCTCGACGTGATGATGCCCGGCGAATCCGGTTTCGATCTCGCCCGCTTCATCCGCACCTCCTCGGCGGTGCCGATCATCATGCTGACGTCGCGCACCGAAGCCGAAAGCCGCATCGAGGGCCTGCAGATCGGCGCCGACGATTATGTCGCCAAGCCGTTCGAGCCGCGCGAACTGGTGCTGCGGATCGGCAATATCCTCAAACGCGCGACGCCGATACCGGTGGCGCGGCCGGAATCGATCTCTTTCGGCCCCTATATCTACCATCTCGATCGCGGCGAACTGCGCCAGGGCGAAGAGATCATCCACCTCACCGATCGCGAACGCGAGATGTTGCGCGTGCTCGCAGTGGCACCGGGCGAAACCGTGCCGCGCGGCGCGCTGACCGGCGGCGGCGGCACCGTCAACGAGCGCGCCGTGGACGTGCAGATCAACCGCCTGCGGCGCAAGATCGAAAGCGATCCGGCCAATCCGCTGTTCCTGCAGGCGGTGCGCGGTATCGGCTATCGGCTGGTCGCGTCGCCATGAGGCATTTTCAGTGAACCCTGTCCCAGTGGTCCTTGCCCGATGAGTACGCTCGACACCGGCCTGACCCTGATCCGCACCGCCTCGCAGCGCGTCTCCGCGGTGCATGGCTGGATGGGCCAGGTGTTCAAGAATTTCATGCCGAAGGGGCTCTATGCCCGCGCGCTGCTGATCATGATCGTGCCGATGGTGATCCTGCAATCGGTGGTCGCCTTCGTGTTCATGGAGCGGCATTGGAATACGGTGACGCGGCGGCTGTCGGCGGCGGTGGTGCAGGACGTCGCGGCGCTGATCGATGTCTACAAGGGCTATCCGCAGGACAAGGACCGCGCCCAGCTGCGCAGGATCGCGCAGCAGCGGCTTGGGCTGGTGGTCGATTTTCTGCCCGTGGGCGATATGCCGCCGCCGGGCCCGAAACCGTTCTTCTCGCTGCTCGACCAGACGCTTTCGGTGCAACTGGGGCGGCAGATCGCCAGACCGTTCTGGATCGATACCGTCGGCCGTT
>JAQGJF010000685.1 GCA_028290765.1 Tardiphaga sp. | reverse complement strand
GGCGCTCGGCGGCCAGCGTCAAGCTGCCTGCCTCGGCGACGGCGACGAAGAAGCGAAGGTGTCGAAGTTCCATGTTGGCCGCCATGCCTTCCGAGTATGCCGTCAAACTTACAAAGTCTTTTTCGCTGAGGCCAGTTTTACCTAAGTGTGTCCTATCGCGATTGCCCAGTGCACTCGCCAAGCAAGTGAAACGGCGGCGTTGTTGTGCCGCCGTCAATAGGAGACAGAAAAATGACCGACAAATTGACTGGCAAGACTGCCCTGGTCACCGGAGCATCGCGAGGCATGGGCCGCGCCGCGGCTATTGCTCTTGCGGGGCTCGGGGCACAGGTCGTGGTTCACTACAGCACCGCGGCGGCGGAGGCGGAAACAGTGGTTGCTGAGATCAAGGCGACAGGTGGCCGGGCCGAGGCGGTCGGGGCCGATCTCAGCGCTCCGGATGGCGCCGAAAAGCTGGCGAAGGCCGTGCGAGCCATAGTGGGCCAACGGCTCGATATCCTCGTAGCCAACGCCGGCGTATCCAAGAGCGCGACAATCGAGGCGATGACCGTGGCCGACTTCGATCGGCTGTTCGCAGTCAACGTCAGGGCGCCATACTTCCTGGTGCAGCAATTGCTGCCGATCATGTCCAAGGGTTCCAGCGTCATATTGGTGTCCTCGCTCGCGGCGCACGCGTCGGTCGGGACGCTCTCGGCTTATGCGGCGACCAAGGGTGCCATCGAAACGCTGGTCAAGCATTTTGCAGCGGCACTCGGCGAAAGAGGCATTCGCGTCAACGCCGTCGCTCCCGGCGTGGTCGAGACGGAAATGTCGAGCTTCACCAAGACAGAGGGTGGCCGCGACTTTACCCTCGGCATGCAGGCGCTGCAGCGCCTCGCCCAGCCTGACGACGTCGCAGGTGCCGTGACCTTCCTCGCTTCCGATGAGGCCCGCTGGATCACCGGCGACACGCTGCGTGTCGACGGCGGTTCCAAGCTGTAGCGGCAGATCAATCCCACGGCCCAAGCAGGAGGCAGCAATACCCATCAATACGTGCGTGCGGGCAGGTACAAATCCTGCCAAATGCTGTGGCGCAGCTTTTGGCCCTTCCCCCGTCTACTTTGACGTCGGAGGAAGGGGCACGTCCGTGCGGATGAATGTACATGGCCGCAGGCTCGTGGCTGCAACGTCGCGGCAACAAATGGCGGCTTTATTCGGCGTCGGGTTGGCGGGCGGGGGCTGCCGAGCGGAAGGGCTCCAGTTCCATGCAGCTGGCGTGAATCCGGTTGATGGTGGGGTAGGGCTCCATGTCGACCTTGAAGCGGGCATTGTTGGCGATTTGGGCGACAATGCAGATGTCGGCGAAGGTCGGGGTGTTCCCGTGCGCGAAAATGCCGGTGGCGGCATCGCTTGCGAGCCGCTGCTCGAGCGGGGCGAAGGTTGTGGCGACCCAGTGCTTGAACCATTCGGTCACGGCCGCTTCATCGGCGCCGAAGCGCGTGCGCAACTCCTGGAGCACCCGCAGATTGTTGAGCGGGTGGACCTCGCAGGCAATCATCATCGCCAGCGACCGGACCCGCGCGCGTCCCGCCGCATCCGCCGGCAGAAACGCCGGCTGGGGCTGGATCTCCTCGAGGAACTCAAGGATCGCCATCGACTGACTCAACAACGTGCCATCCGACCATTGCAGGGCGGGAAGCAGGCCTTGCGGGTTCAAGGCAAGGAATGTTGCCGATAGGTGCTCGTCCTTGCGCAGGTGATAGGCAGCGTAGCCGTAGTCTATCCCCTTGAACGCCAGTGCGATCCGCACGCGGTAGGAGGACGAGGAACGGAAAAAGTTGTGCAGGATGGGCTTCATGTCCGAAAACTCCGAGTTGCGGGGCTGTATTTGCCGCCGACGGTCATGTGAATTTCGCCGATCCCGTCGATGCCGCCGGAGACCTCGTCGCCGGTAACCAGCGGGCCAACGCCGGCAGGTGTGCCGGTGTAGATGAGGTCGCCCGGCAGCAGGAGCATGGAGCGGCTGATGATCGAGATCACTTCGGCTACCGGCCAGATCAGCTCGGCCAGGTCGCCGTCCTGCCTGGAGACGCCGTTGACCGCGAGCCAGATGCGGCCTGTGGTGGGGTGTCCCACCGCGCCGGCGCGCCGCAAGGGTGCGCAAGGCGCGGAGAGGTCGAACCCCTTGCCCCAATCCCAGGGCCGCCCGGCGTCGCGGGCCTTGAATTGCAGGTCGCGGCGGGTGAGGTCGATGCCGACTGCATAGCCGAAGACCAGCGCGCTCGCAGCTTCTGCCGACACATCGAAACCGGCCTCGCCGATGGCGACAACGAGTTCGATCTCGTGCTGGAAGTCCGCCGTTTCCGGCGGATAGGGTACGACTGCGTGGTCGTCGACGACGGTATCGGCGGGTTTCAGGAAGAAAAACGGCGGCTCGCGGTCCGGATCCTTGCCCATTTCGCGAGCGTGAGCGGCGTAGTTGCGGCCGACGCAGAAGATGCGTCGGGCGGGAAAGCGGGCGCTTTCGCCCTCAACAGCAACCGAAGGAATGCTGGGCGCGGGAATAACGAAATTCACGATAGACTCCCCGC
>JAQGJF010000681.1 GCA_028290765.1 Tardiphaga sp. | reverse complement strand
GTCTCGTCCTGTTCGCGGTCTATCTCGCGGGTTGCGCGGTGGGATCATGGTTGCGCGACCGGGTGATCGCCCGTCACGCCCCTGTCTAAACAGGTCGGTCGATGAGCCTTACCGCGCATTATCAAATGTTCGGCCACTACAATGCGTGGGCCAATCGCCGGCTTTACGACGCCGCAGCACTTCTGAGCCCCGAGCAATACCGGGCCGATCGTGGCGCTTTCTTCAAATCCGTCCATGGCACCTTGAACCATTTGCTGGCGACCGACCGGATCTGGATGCGGCGGTTTACCGGCGAGGGCGAGGCACCCGATCGCCTCGATGCCGTCCTGTTCGAGACGCTCAGTGAGCTTCGGGCCGCCCGTGAGGCTGAAGACGGCCGAATTATCTCCTATGTCGACGGTCTGGACGACGATCGCGTTGCCGGGACGATCAAATACCGGCGGGTGTCGTCGCCGGAACAATTCGAACAGCAGCTGGCGCCGGCTTTGGCGCACTGGTTCAACCATCAGACCCACCACCGCGGCCAGCTCCATGCCCTGCTGACCGGGCTCACCGGCGAGGCGCCGGAGCTCGATCTGTTGTTTTACCAGCGCCTGGCGGCCAAATCGGTAATCCCGGGATGATCCGACGGTTGCGATGCGAAGTCACGAAACCTTCATTACGCTGCAGGCACTTTCACGCTAAAGCCGCTGTTGTGCCAGGAAACCGGCCAAAGTAGACATCTGGTTTACTGAATGCGACCTAATATATTGAAGGAGCGCGTTTTATTCCCCCCGACCGAATTCCACTTCCGCCGAAAACGCGCTACGACAGCTGGGCCGGGAGACAGCGCGGCGATGGCAGTGTCGAGGTTCGCCCGTTCGCCGTCGGCCGTGGAAGCGTATTCGAGGTCTAGATGCTGGAAGCAATACGCAGGGCGGTCTCGTTTCTGCGCCAGAAGCAAATCCTGCACAAACTTGGTGTATTGGTCAGCGTCGCGGTCATCGCGATCGCCTGCTACGTTCTCTTTCACATGCTGCGGAACATCGACTTTGAGGATGTTCTCGAAGCCATCAAGGCCACCGAACCCCGCCAGGTTGCCCTGGCCGGTTTGTTCGTCGCCGCCGGCTATTTCACGCTGACTTTCTACGACTGGTTCGCGGTCCGGGCGATCGGCCGTCCCGATATCCCCTACCGGGTCAACGCGCTGGCGGCCTTTGCCAGCTATTCGATCGGGCACAATGTCGGCGCCAGCGTCTTCACAGGCGGCGCGGTGCGCTATCGGATCTATTCCGCCTGGGGATTGAACGCGATCGACGTCGCCAAGATCTGCTTTCTGGCCGGCCTGACATTCTGGCTCGGCAACGCCGCGGTGCTGGGCCTCGGCATCTGCTACCATCCGGAAGCGGCGGCTTCGATCGACCTGTTGCCGATCTGGCTCAACCGGCTCTTGGCGATCGGCATTCTCGTCAGCCTGGTGGGGTATGTGGCCTGGGTCTGGGTGCAGCCGCGCACCGTGGGCCGTGGGCCTTGGACGGTGGTGCTGCCCGGTGGCCCGCTGACGCTGCTGCAGATCGCGATCGGTATCGTCGATCTCGGCTTCTGCGCGCTGGCGATGTATGTGCTGGTGCCGGACGAGCCCAATCTCGGCTTCGTCGTCGTCGCGGTGATTTTCGTTTCGGCAACATTGCTCGGCTTCGCCAGCCATTCGCCGGGCGGGCTTGGCGTGTTCGACGCCGCCATGCTGGTCGGCCTGTGGCAGATGGACAAGGAAGACCTGCTGGCCGGCATGCTGCTGTTTCGCGTGTTATATTATCTTGCGCCGTTCTTCCTGTCCGTAATCTTGCTGACGCTTCGGGAGGTTATCCTCGGGGCGCGGATGAAGCGCCTGCGCGCGGCGGCACCGGCCCTTGAAGCCGCGCCGGCCCCCGAGGGCGCCCAGTTCAAGAAACACGGCGGTTCCGGCGCCTGAAACAAAACCCGGAAATTGGGGAGACAGCCGTCCCGATGACAGCAGACGCTTCCTCTTCATCGATCTTCTCGCCGTGGCCCGACCGGTTGCGGCATTCGGCCATCGTCCTGCTGACAGCCGGTCTCGCGCTGGCCGCGCTGGTGCTGTTCGGCGAATTGTCGCTGCTGCGCGCTTTGATCGCGTTCAGCTGCATCGCGGGCGCCGCGCTGGTGCCCTGGCGATTGCATCACGTCGCCGCCTCCCGCGACGACGCGCTCGGCGTCAATCCGGTCGAGACCGCGGCGGTGCGGGCGATCGTGGCCGGCATGCCGGATCCCGCCGTGTTGCTGGACCGCGCCGGCCGGGTGATTCACCTCAATGCGGCGGCGGCGCAGTTGGCGCCGGCACTGCGCCGCAACGAACTCGCCCAGTTCGCGCTGCGCTCGCCGGAGATCATTACGGCATTGCGCCAGGCCATTGCGACCGCGGAGCCGCGGCGCGCGACCTATCTCGACCACGTGCCGGTCGATCGCTGGATGGAGCTGATCATCACCCCGGTCTCGGTGCCGACGACGTTCGGCGGCACCGACTACTGCATGCTGATGACCTTCCACGATCAGACACCGCTGCGCCGGGTCGAGGAAATGCGCGCCGACTTCGTCGCCAACGCCAGCCACGAATTGCGCACGCCGCTGGCGGCGCTGTCAGGATTCATCGACACGCTGCAGGGGCCGGCCAAGGACGATGCCAAGGCCCGGGAGCGGTTCCTCGGCATCATGCATGCGCAGGCCACGCGGATGGCGCGGCTGATCGACGATCTGTTGTCGCTGTCGCGGGTCGAGCTCTCGGCCCATGTCCGGCCCGACACCCTGGTCGATATCGTCCCGATCATCCGGCAGGTCGCCGACGGGCTGGAGCCGCTGGCGGGCGAGCGCCAGGTGGCGATCGACATCGATCTGCCGGGAACGCCGGTGGTGATCGCCGGCGATCGCGAGGAGTTGCTGCGAATGTTCGAGAACCTGATCGAGAACGCGCTGAAATACGGCGCCTCGGGCGGCAAGGTGATCGTTTCGCTGACGTCGGCGACTTCAGCCGAGGGGGCGCCGGAAATCCGCGTGCTGGTGCGTGATTTCGGCCCCGGCATCGCGCCCGAACATCTGCCGCGGCTGACCGAACGGTTTTATCGGGTCGATGTCGGCGACAGTCGCGCACAGGGCGGCACCGGGCTCGGTCTGTCGCTGGTCAAACATATCCTGGCCCGTCATCGCGGACGTCTTTTGATCGAAAGCGTGCCGAAGAACGGCGCCACCTTCACGGCCTGCTTCCCGGCGGGCAAGACTGCAGCCGCAGCCTGAAGGCCTGCGATCCCCGCAAGCGCGGGGATAAGCAACTTAGCGTGTCGGCTTCGGCTGCTGGCGGCGGCGATCGCTCGCCGGCTGATAGGCAATGCGGGAGTGGTGCGCGCAATAGGGCAGGCTCGCCAGCGCCTTGCCGCCGCAGAAGAAGAACTCCGGATTGCTCGGATCGCCGATCGGCCAGTGGCAGGTGGCCTCGTTGAGTTCCAGCAGCGACAGCCGCTGGCTCATCGGAACGACATTGTCGTAGGCGATCGGATCCGGCTCGACCTCGACTTCGAAGGCGTGCGCCAGCGCGGTATTGCCGCGCGATACCGGGCGCGTGACCCGCATCATGTGCTGGGCCGGACGGGCCTTGCGCGGGCGCGGCGCCGCCGAGGACGGGCTCTTGGCACGGCCGGAAAGTCCCAGCCGATGGACTTTGCCGATCACGGCGTTCCTGGTAACATTACCAAGTTCCGCAGCGATCTGGCTGGCCGAAAGCCCGGCCTCCCAAAATTTCTTCAATTGTTCGACGCGATCGTCGGTCCAGGTCAATACCGTCATCGCACTCTTCCCTTGTTGTTGCGCCTTCCGTTCCCGGGGACAGCGCCAATGCGAAATTCTTTCAAAATCCCTGCAGGCAGAATCCCTTAGCCCTCGCCGGGCGCATCAAGCGCGCCCGGGCGTTTACGCCGAACACAGGACCGTAGAGGAACACAACCGCGCACGAGATGTCGTACCCGACAGCTCAAAAGCTACAATATGCCGTGACTCGCGCGCAAGAGTCCGCGTCAATGCGTCCACATATTCTATTACGCAGGTAGTATCCAAGCAGCGAAATCGGCTTTTTCTGCGACTTTTGCGTTCCTCGCCGGCGTCGCACACGGTTGACAGTCATCGCCGCGCACATAGAATAATGCTCACGTGCCGCCTTGAAAGGCGGCACGTTTCGTTTCCGGGGGTGCTGTTGATCCGATCGCGCACAGGCGCTGCCGGCAAGCCCTCCCAACGTCGATCGGATCGGCCATGACCAAGAGCGCGCCCCCCCATCTGATGCCGGTATTCGCCCGTGCCGATGTCGCCTTCGAGCGCGGCGAGGGCGCTTGGCTGATCGGGACCGATGGCGAGCGCTATCTCGATTTCACCAGCGGCGTCGCCGTCAATGCGCTGGGCCATGCCCACCCGCATCTGGTCGCCGCGCTGCAGGAGCAGGCGACCAAGCTCTGGCACATGTCGAACCTGTTCAAGAGTCCGGACGGCGAGCGGCTCGCGGCACGGTTGTGCGAGCAAAGCTTCGCCGACTTCGTGTTCTTCGCCAATTCCGGCGCCGAGGCGATGGAATGCGCCATCAAGGTCACCCGCAAATACCACGCCGCCAAGGGTCATCCGGAACGCTACCGGATCATCACCTTCGAAGGCGCGTTCCATGGCCGGACCCTGGCGACGCTGGCCGCGACTGGCGCCGCCAAATATCTCGAGGGTTTTGGTCCGCCGATGGACGGCTTCGACCAGGTCGCAATCGGCGATCTCGACGCGGTCAAGAACGCCATCGGCCCCGGCACCGCCGGCATCCTGATCGAGCCGCTGCAAGGTGAGGGCGGCGTCCGCGCGCCGCCGAATGCGTTCTTTCGGGCGCTGCGCGAGCTGTGCGACGAAAAGGGCCTGCTGCTGATATTCGACGAGGTGCAGACCGGCATGGGGCGCACCGGCGCGCTGTTCGCTCATCAACGGATCGGCGTCGCGCCGGATGTGATGTCGCTGGCCAAGGCGCTCGGCGGCGGCTTCCCGATCGGCGCTTGCCTCGCGACCGCCGAGGCGGCCTCCGGCATGACGCCGGGTTCGCACGGTTCCACCTTCGGTGGCAATCCGCTGGCGGTGGCGGCGGCGAATGCCGTACTCGATGTGATGCTCAAGCCCGGCTTTTTCGAACATGCCCAGCGGATGTCGCTGCTGCTCAAGCAGAAGCTGGCGTCGGTGATCGATCACCATCCGAACATTGTGAGCGAAGTGCGCGGCGAAGGGCTGCTGATCGGCATCAAGGCGGTGGTGCCGTCGGGCGACCTCGTCAATGCGCTGCGCGACCAGAAGCTGCTCACTGTCGGCGCCGGCGAAAACGTCGTGCGTTTCCTGCCGCCGCTGATCGTCAGCGAGGCGGAGATCGAAGAGGCGGTGCGGCGGCTGGAGCAGGCCTGCGTGACCCTGTCGGCCCATGCGCCGGAGCGGGAGGCCGCGCGATGAGCTCGGCACCGCGTCATTTTCTCGATCTCAGCGAGCTGCCGACCACGGAACTGCGCACCATGCTCGACGCCGGCGTCGCCATGAAAGCGAAGCTCAAGGCGCATGCCAAGCGCGACAAGCCGCTCGAAGGCAAGACCCTGGCGATGATCTTCGAAAAGCCGTCGACCCGAACGCGGGTGTCGTTCGACGTCGGCATGCGCCAGCTCGGCGGCGAATCCATCATGCTGACCGGCGCCGAAATGCAGCTCGGGCGCGGCGAAACCATCGCCGACACCGCGCGGGTGCTGTCGCGCTATGTCGACGCCATCATGATCCGCATTCTCAACCATGAGGCGCTGCTGGAACTGGCGGCGCACGCCACCGTGCCTGTCATCAACGGGCTGACGCGGCGCTCGCATCCCTGCCAGGTGATGGCGGATCTGATGACGTTCGAGGAACATCGCGGTCCGATCAAGGGCCGAACCGTGGCCAGGACCGGCGACGACAATAACGTGCTGGCGTCGTGGGCGCATGCCGCGGAGCGTTTCCACTTCAATCTGCGCAGTGCAACGCCGCCGCAACTCGCGCCCAACAGGCTGATGCGGGACTGGATCAAGGCGACCGATGCGCCGATCGTGCTCGGCAACGATCCGGAAGCCGCGGTGCGCGGCGTCGATTGCGTGGTCACCGACACCTGGGTGTCGATGGGCGACAAGGACGGCGAACATCGGCACAATGTGCTGAAACCCTATCAGGTCAACGCCAAGCTGATGTCGCTGGCGAAGCCCGATGCGCTGTTCATGCACTGCCTGCCGGCGCATCGCGGCGACGAAGTCACCGACGAGGTGATGGACGGTCCGCAATCGGTGGTGTTCGACGAAGCCGAAAATCGCCTGCACGCGCAGAAGGGCATTCTGGCCTGGTGCCTCGACGCGGTGGGGTAGGTTTCTTCCCTCTCCCCTTGTGGGAGAGGGTGCCTTCGCGCAGCGAAGGCGGGTGAGGGGACAGCCTCTCGTTTTGCCGCTACCCCGGCACGGACTTCGTCCGCGCCACCCTCTCCCAAAAGGGGAGAGGGAAGAAAGAGAC
>JAQGJF010000639.1 GCA_028290765.1 Tardiphaga sp. | reverse complement strand
CGCGCGTAGCGCGTCTTGATTTCGTCGGTCATTTTTTCGACGCCGGCGGGATCTTCCTTCATCAGCTTGATGTCGGACAGTTTCTTGCGCCCCGCGCGCGGCTGCACCTGGGCGTGGACGGAGTACTGCGCCGAGAAATCGACGAAGAATTGCTGGGTTTCGCGCGTATGCAGCCACGCCTGGAACAGTTTTGCCGCGTTCGGATGCGGTGCCGACACGAAAATGCCGGTCGGTCCGGAGATCGTCGGCGTGCCTTCGGTCGGATACACCGGCTCGACCGGCTGCCCGGCCTCCTTGAGCAGCACGATGTTGTATTCATTGCCGTCGGCCATCACCGCGCGCTCGCCGAGCGAGAGTTTCTTCGGCGGATCGGTGGAGGACTGCACCTGCATGACGCGCTGCTTCGCCAGCCCCTCATAAAATTCCCAGCCCAATTCGCGAACCAGCTGGAAGGTCGTGGTCATGATGGTTCCGCTGTAGGCCGGGTGGCCCTTGACCATCTTTGCCGCCCATTTGGGATCGAGCAGGTCCTTGAAACTGGTCGGCGCGTCCTGCGGTTTGACGAGGTTGCTGTTGTAGGCGATCGACGACAGCCACACCCTGGAGGTAGCAAACATTCCATCGGGGTCGCGATAGCCCGGCAGAAAGTGGTTCGCCATGTCCTCGGAGACGAACGGCATCAGCCAGCCGCTTTTCTTCCAGGGAATGAAATGCGCGGCATCGGCGCTGTTGACCACGTCTCCGGCGCGAATGCCGCTGCCGAACTCCTGCGCGACGCGCTGGAACAGGCGTTCCGAGCCGGCGCGTTCGACCAGGACCTCGATGCCGGAATATTTCGCCTCGAACGCCTTGGCGAGTTTCTCGCCGACGGGAAGATCCATCGACGAGTACAGCACCACCTTGGCTTCCTTGCGCGCCGCCTCTACCAGTTCCGGCGTGATCGACACCGGCTCCGGAGCCGCCGCCCTCGACGGCGTCGCGGCCACGCTCAGTCCCAGGGCGACCGAGCCCTTGATCAGATCGCGTCGGGACATCGTCTTTCGCATCGAAGGCTCCTTAACCGGGCTTTGCCGTCAAACGCGGAACAGTTTCTGATAGCGCGCCTTGATCTCTTCGCTCTGCTTTTCGACGCCCTCGGGGTCTTCCTTCATGATCTTGATGTCCGCGAGCGGCTTGCGGCCGGTATGCTCCTTGACCTGCGAATGCAGCGAACGCAGACCGCCGATCTCGATGATCAGGGTCTGGGCTTCCGGCGTGAAGCAGTAGTTCTGGAACAGTTTGGCGGCGTTCGGATTGGGCGCGGCCTTGAAGATGCCGTTGGGGCCGACGACGAAGGGCGTGCCTTCGCCGGCATAGACGACCTCGACCGGCTGGCCGGATTCCCTCAGGAGGAAGATGTTGTATTCGTTGCCGTCGGCCATCACGCTGCGCTCGCCGAGCGAGAGTTTCTTCGGTGGATCGGTCGACGACTGCACCTGCATGACGTTCTGTTTGGCGAGCTGCTCGAAATATTCCCAGCCGATATCGCGCGCCATCTCGAACGTCGCGGTGAGGATGGTGCCGCTGTAGCCCGGGTGCGCCTTGACGATCTTGCTCTTCCATTTCGGATCGAGCAGCTCCTTGTAACTCTTCGGCGCGTCTTCGGCCTTCACCAGTTTGGTGTTGTAGGCCATCGGGCACAGCGTGGCGCGAAAGCCGGCATAGGTGCCGTCGGGGTCGCGGTGCTCGGGCTTGTAGTATTTCGCCACGTCCTCCGGCACATAGGGCATGAGAATGCCCTGCTTTTTCCAGGCCAGAAGATGCGAGGCATCCGACGAATTGGCGATGTCGACCGCATGCACGTTGCTGGCATATTCCTGGCCGATGCGCTGAAATACGCGCTCGGCGCCGGTGCGCTCGACCCGCACCTCGATGCCGCCGAATTTTTCCTTGAACGAGGCCGAGATTTTTTCGGCGACCGGCAGATCGATCGAGGTGTACCAGACGACCTTGCCTTCCTTCTTCGCCGCTTCGATGAGCTGCGGCGTGATGGCTTCCGCCGGCGGCGCCTCGGCCCGCAGGGGTGATGCAAACACCGTCCCAAGCGCCAGTGCCGTCGAACCTTTCAGGACGTCGCGTCTCGAGAGCTTTGGGCTGTTCATCGCCATCCCCCTTTGTTTTTTCTGATTATCGGCTCAGCGCGCGGCACCGGTCAGGCGGAAAATAAAGCCAGACCTCGGTGCCTCGTGCAATGGCCTGGTTGGTTGCCGTGATGACCCGCAGCGTCGTTCCATCCGGCGTTTCGACCATATAGTCGCGGTTGGCGCCGAGAAAGACCTGGCGCGTCACCACGGCCTTGACGGTATTATCGGCGCTCGCCGGAGCCTGTGTCGAAAGCTGGATATCGTGCTGGCGCACCGCGACCGCTGCGTCGCGGCCGGCGGTCATTTTGTCGCCGACCACCCGCAACCGCGCGCCGGCAAAGGAGACGTGGCTGTCGTCGAGCGCGGTGCCCTTGAGGACATTGCTGGCGCCGATGAAGCGCGCCACGAATTCCGATTGCGGCCGTTCGTAAATATCTTCCGGGGTGCCGAGCTGGTCGATCTTGCCGCCGCTCATGACGGCGATCAGGTCGGCGGTCGTCATCGCCTCGGACTGGTCGTGGGTGACGTAAACCGTGGTGTAGCGATATTCGTCGTGCAGCCGGCGAATTTCGAAGCGCATTTCCTCGCGCAGATTGGCGTCGAGGTTCGACAGCGGCTCGTCGAGCAGCAGCGTTTCCGGTTCGACGATCAGCGCCCGCGCCAGCGCCACGCGCTGCTGCTGGCCGCCGGACAATTCGCCGGGATATCGGTCGGCCAGGACTTCGAGCTTGGTCGTGGCCAGGATGGTCTTGAGTTTTTTGGCGATCGTATCGCGATCGATTTTCCGCAAGCGCAGCCCATAGACGATGTTCTCCGTCACCGTCATGTGCGGCCACAGCGCGTAGCTCTGGAAGATCATCGACATCTTGCGCTGCTCGGGCGGCAAGGTACGCGCTTTCGAGGACACCAGCCGGTCGCCGACATGGATTTCGCCGTCCGAGGGCTCCAGGAACCCGGCCATCAGTCGCAGCGTCGTGGTTTTTCCGCAGCCCGAAGGGCCCAACAGACAAACCAGCTGACCATGGTCGATCCGCAGCGAGACGTCATCAACGACCTTGAGCGGTCCAAACCGCTTCGTCAGGCCGCGCAATTCAACGGACGCCACTCAACTTCCTCCTGCAGCACTTCTCGGCAAAGTTGAATCGGCTTGCCGTCAGAAGATGCCCCCACCCGTGATTTGCGCGTCGCCACGCCGTGCCGTTTAACGGCATCGCATCGAGGCAGTATAAGCACTAAAAAAGCGACGCCGAAAAGCCTTCGCTCGAAATCATGCGGTCACGCTTTCGCCAAGCCATGTGATCGCGGCCTCGAGGCCTCCCTTGCCGTGCGGGATACCGAGCGCGTTCAGCCCGACTTCGATGACGCCGAGAGTTCCCAGGATCATCGGGGCATTGACGTGCCCCATATGGGCGATGCGAAACGCCTGCCCGGAAAGATCGCCGATGCCGGTGCCGAGCACGACGCCGCATTTTTCCTTGCAATAGCGCTGCAGCGCAGCGGGATCGTATCCGCTGTCCATGACCACGGTGGTGACCGTGTCGGAGCGCTCGCCGGGTTCTGCGATATTGAACCCGAGCACCTGCCCCTCTGCCCACACCGCGACGGCGCGGCGGACTGCCTCGGCGAGCAGACGATGGCGCCGGAACACATTTTCGAGCTGTTCGTCAAACAACAGGTCCAGCGCCTGGCGCAGCGCGTACAGCAAATGCACCGGCGCCGTGCCGGCATATTTCCGGTAGTGCTCCGGCCCGTCCCGCTCGGTCCAGTCCCAATAGGGCGTTCGCAGGTCGGCGGTCTTGTGGACGGCGCGGGCGCGGTCGTTGGCGGCGACGAAGCCGAGGCCGGGCGGCGCCATCAGGCCCTTCTGCGAGCCGGACATGGCGACGTCGATGCCCCACGCGTCCATCTCGAACGGCATGCAGCCCAATGAAGCCACCGCATCGACGATGAACAGCGCCGGGTGGCCGGCGGCCTTGATCGCCTGGCCGATGGCCGGGATATCGTTGAAGGCGCCCGAGGCGGTATCCACCTGCACCACCAGGATCGCCTTGATCTTGTGCTCCTTGTCCAGCCGCAGCCGGGCTTCCACCTCGGCCGGGCGCACCGCGCGCCGCCAGTCGCCCTTGAGGAATTCGACGTCGACGCCCATGGCGGCCGCGGCGTTGCCCCAGTTGATGGCAAAACGGCCGCTTTCCAGCACCAGGATCTTGTCGCCGCGCGACAGCACGTTGCTGAGCACGGCTTCCCAGGCGCCGTG
>JAQGJF010000601.1 GCA_028290765.1 Tardiphaga sp. | reverse complement strand
CCATCACCAGATTGGCGGGATTGGACGCGCCGATGCCGACGCGCGGGCCGCCCTTGGTGCCGAGGAAGACGATTTTGGTGCGCGGTTTGGCGGGCTGAGCCAGCGCCGACGACGCAGTGAACGCGGCAGCGGCGCCGAGCGTGAGTTTCAGCGCATCGCGGCGATCGATCATGGTGTTCTCCCTGATTTTTATCGGGAGATCGTAGCCCGGATGGAGCGAAGCGCAATCCGGGAATCTTTGCCGCTATTGCGTGCGTCCCGGATTACGCTTCGCTCCATCCGGGCTACGAGAATGACAGCGGTAGTTATCCCCGCAGCACGCCGCCGGTCTTCTTGGTCACCTCGGCCACGATCCTGGCGGCGACGGCGTCGATCTCCTGATCGGTCAGGGTTTTCTCGCGCGGCTGGATCGTCACCGCGATCGCGACCGACTTCTTGCCGTCGTCGATGCCCTTGCCTTCATAGACGTCGAACACGGTGACGGCGGTGATCAGCTTCTTGTCGACGCCTTGCGCCGCACGGACGATGTCGCCGGCCTTGACGCCGGGATCGACAATGAAGGCGAAATCGCGCGAGACCGGCTGGAACGGCGACAGCTCCAGCGTCGGCTTGGCGCGGGTCGGTCGCTGCTTGGCATCTGGAATGCGCTCGAGGATCACCTCGAAAGCGACCAGCGGTCCATCGGCGCGCAGCAGCTCCAGCGTCCGCGGATGCAGCTCGCCGAAATAGCCGAGGATGTTTTGCGGGCCGATCTGGATGGTGCCGGAACGACCGGGATGCAGCCAGTTCGGGCCGCCGGGCACGATCTGCAATGCCTGCATCGGCGCGCCGGCGGCGGCCAGCACCGCGAAGGCATCGGCCTTGGCGTCGAGCGCGTCGGCCGCGGAAGATCCCGACCAGTGCCGGCCGATGCCCTTGGAAGATGCGAAACCATGACGCACGCCGGAGGCCGCGACCAATTGCTGTTCCGGGCGGTCGCCCTTGAAGACCTGTCCGACTTCGAACAGCGCCACATCCGGGAAGCCGCGGTCCACATTGGCCTGCGCGGCCGCAACCAGACCTGGCAACAGGCTCGGTCGCATGTCGGAGAGGTCGGCCGCGATCGGATTGGCCAGCGCCAGTTCAGCCTGCCCGCCGCCGAACAATTCGGCGTGCGGCTTCGAGATGAACGACCATGTCACTGCCTCGACCAGGCCGCGGGCGGCGAGCGCGCGCTTGGCGCGACGGGTGCGCAGCTGGAGCGCGGTGAGGATCGGCTTGCGCGGCGCGTCGCCGCGCTCGAACGGCGTCATCGGCACCTTGTCGACGCCGATGATGCGAACGATCTCCTCGACGAGGTCGGCCTTGCCATGGACGTCGGAACGCCATGACGGCACCGCGACCTTCACCACCGGGCCGGGGCCGGCCATCATGAAGCCGAGATGGCCCAGAATTCTGCGCATCTCCGCCAGCGGCACCTCGATGCCGGCCAGGCGCTTCACCTCGGTGAGCGGGAAATCGATGACGCGGTCGTCGGCGTGGGTCTTGCCGACAGCGACGATCTCCGACGGCGTGCCGCCGCACAATTCCATCACCAGTTTTGTCGCCATCTCCAGGCCGGGCACCATGAACTCCGGATCGACGCCGCGCTCGAAGCGGTAGCGCGCGTCGGAATTGATGCCGAGCTTGCGGCCGGTCTGCGCGATGTTGATCTCGTTCCAGAGCGCGGATTCGATCAGCACGTCGGTGGTGGCTTCCGAACAGCCGGAAGCTTCGCCGCCCATGATGCCGGCCAGCGATTCGACGCCGTGTTCATCGGCGATGACGCAGACATTGGCGTCGAGCGTGTAGGTGCGGCCGTCGAGCGCCAGCAGGGTTTCGCCGTCGCGGGCGTGGCGCACGGTGAGATTGCCCTTGACCTTGGCGGCGTCGAACACATGCAGCGGCCGGGCGCGGTCATAGGTCATGAAATTGGTGATATCGACCAGCGCATTGATCGGACGCAGGCCGATCGAGGTCAGGCGCTTCTGCAGCCATTCCGGCGACGGACCGTTCTTGACGCCGCGCACCAGGCGCAGGGCGAAGCCGGGACACAGCGTCGGGTCTTCGACCGTCACTTGCACCGGGCAGGGGAATTCGCCCTTGATCTGCTTGATGCCGGGGTCCTTGAACTTGCCCATGTCGGCGGCGGCCAGATCGCGCGCGATGCCGTGCACGCCGGTGCAATCCTGGCGATTGGGCGTGAGATTAATTTCCAGCACGGGATCGCCGAGCCCGGCCCATTCGGCATAGGCCTTGCCGACCGGCGCGTCGGCGGGCAGCTCGATGATGCCGTCGTGATCCTCGGAGAGCTCGAGCTCGGCCGCCGAGCACAGCATGCCGCGGCTTTCGACGCCGCGAATGGTGCCGATTCCGAGCGTGATGTTCTTGCCGGGGATGAAGGTGCCGGGCGGCGAGAACACGCTGACGAGACCGGCGCGCGCATTCGGCGCGCCGCACACCACCTGCACCGGCGCGCCCTTGTCGGCTTCAAGCCCGGTCTCGACCATGCAGACCCGCAGGCGATCCGCGTTCGGATGCTGTTCGGCGGAAATCACCCGCGCGATGGTGAAGGGCTTCAGCGCCTTGGCCTTGTCGTCGATATGCTCGACCTCGAGCCCGATCATGGTGAGCTTGTCGGCGAGCTTTTCCAGCGGCTCGTCGGTGTCGAGATGTTCCTTCAGCCAGGAGAGAGAGAATTTCATGGCTGCTGACCTCTGGGATTGCCGCTGTTCCGGGCGCGGTCGCTTCTGCTCCCTCCCTCCTTGTGGGGGAGGGGCGGGGAGGGGGGTGAACCGCTTGTGCGAGCGGCTGCTGTTTGCCGGATAGATTCGACAACGCCTTCAAGGTTCGACATCACCTGTTCATTGGTGAAACGAAGAATTTGAAAGCCTTCTTCCTCGAAGAAGGCGTCGCGGCTTTGATCGGCCTTCTGCTGTACTTCGAAATCATGTGACCAGCCGTCCAGCTCGACAATCACCTTGACCGACAGACAAGCGAAGTCGGCGATATAGTTCCGGATTGGAAACTGGCGGCGGAAACCGAGCCCATCGATTCGATTGGCCTTCAGGTAACGCCACAGCAGGGTTTCCGCAGGCGTCATCGCCCGGCGAAGTTGTTTCGCGTGGCCGCGCAGCTTCTCGCTAACAGTTGCGTGGGGCATGTGTGGCTACCCCCCTCCCTAACCCTCCCCCACAAGGGGGGAGGGAACAGGATGTGCGTGTGGCGAGTCCGTTAGCCATAAGCGCTGCAATCGGTCCCACGTCACAGAACCGCAATGGTCTGCGGCTCCCTCGCCCCTTGTGGGGGAGGGTTGGGGAGGGGGGTAAGCCCCATTTGCAGGATTCTGCTCAAGCCCACTCACGAGCTCAATCCTCCCGCCAGCGTCGGGATGTCGAGCGGCCTGAAGCCGTAATGGCTGAGCCAGCGCACATCGGATTCGAACAGCTGCCGCAGATCGGACATGCCGTATTTCAGCATCGCGATGCGGTCGATGCCCATGCCCCAGGCAAAGCCCTGGTAGATTTCCGGATCGATGCCGCAGGCGGTCAGCACGTTCGGATGCACCATGCCGCAGCCGAGAATCTCGAGCCAGTCCTCGCCTTCGCCGAAGCGGATCTCGCCCTTGTCGCGGCGGCACTGGATATCGACTTCCAGCGACGGTTCGGTGAACGGAAAGAACGACGGGCGGAATCGCATGTTGATGTGATCGACCTCGAAGAACGCCTTGCAGAATTCGTGCAGGATCCATTTCAGGTGGCCGAGATGCGAACCCTTGTCGATGACGAGGCCCTCGACCTGGTGAAATTGCGGCGTGTGCGTCGCGTCGGAATCGATGCGGTAGGTCCGGCCGGGGCAGATGATGCGGATCGGCGGCTTCTGGGTCAGCATGGTGCGGACCTGCACCGGCGAAGTGTGGGTGCGCAACAGCATGCGCGAGCCGTCCGGCTTCGGATTGAAGAAGAACGTGTCGTGCATTTCCCGCGCCGGATGGCCCTCGGGAAAATTCAGTTTGGTGAAATTGTAATCGTCGGTCTCGACATCGGGGCCTTCGGCGATGGCGAAGCCCATGTCGCCGAAGATCGCGGTGAGTTCGTCCATCACCTGGCTGAGCGGATGAATCCGGCCCTGCTCGGCGGCGCTGTCGCGCAGCGGCAGCGTGACGTCGATGGTCTCGGCGGCGAGCCGCGCGTCGAGCGCGGCGGATTTGAGAATCTCGCGGCGCGCGGCCAAAGCCTGCGTGACCTTGTCCTTGGCGAGATTGATGGCGGCGCCTTCGGTCTTGCGCTCGTCCGGCGACATCTTGCCGAGCGTCGCCAGCAGCGCCGAGATCGATCCCTTCTTGCCGAGCGCGCCGACGCGTACGGCTTCGAGGGCGGCTTCGTCGCCGGCCGATGCGATGCCGGCGAGGATTTGGGTTTCGAGTTTAGCAAGGTCGGTCATGGCAAATCCCTTTTGACTAGGATGCCAAGCCGGTGCCCCTAGCCCGTCATGCCCGGGCTCGTCCCGGGCATCCACGTCTTACCGCGCCCAAGAGAAGAAAGACGTAGATGGCCGGGACAAGCCCGGCCATGACGACAACTCCATTAAGCGCAAATGGGCGGCGGCTTACGCCGCCAGCGCGGCCTTGGCCTTTTCGGCGATCGCCTGGAACGCCGCCGGCTCGTGGATCGCGAGATCCGACAGCACCTTGCGGTCGACCGTGATGCCGGACTTCGAAAGGCCGTTAATAAACACGCTCGTCATGCCCGGGCTTGTCCCGGGCATCCACGTCTTAACGGAGCAACACCAAGAAAGACGTGGATGGCCGGGCATAGGCGAGCGGAAGCGACGCCGTCCTTCGGACGGCTATGCCCGGCCATGACGGAGAGTTATTCACGTTCATTCGCCGAAAATAGACACGGAAGAAAGCCTTCGCCTGCTTACCCGGCGCCATCGTTCTGATACCTTGCGCAGCGACTCA
>JAQGJF010000600.1 GCA_028290765.1 Tardiphaga sp. | reverse complement strand
TCGCCGAGACGCTCGATCTAAGCGCGATCATCTGCTGGACCGATTCGGGATCGACGGCGCTGCGGGTGGCGCGCGAGCGGCCAAAACCGCCGGTGGTGGCGATCACCCCCAACCTCGTCACCGGGCGCAAGCTCTCGGTCGTGTGGGGCGTGCACTGCGTGGTCGCGGAAGACGCCCGCGATCAGGACGACATGGTCGACCGCGCCGGCTCAATCGCGTTCCGCGACGGTTTTGCCAAGGCCGGACAGCGCGTCATCATCGTCGCGGGGGTGCCGCTGGGCACGCCGGGGACGACGAACATGGTGCGGATTGCGTATGTGGGGCCGAGCAGCGACGCGGATATGTGAGGCGGCGCGCTGATCGCTGTCGCGATCGTTGCTGCACACGGTGTCCACCGTTCAAGAAACATGCATCGAGCTCGCAGCTGCAATCGTAGTCACAATCGCTGGATTCGCCTAAGGTAGCCGAACACACGCCTATGCAAGCACGTCAGTATGATCGCTGCGAGCTTGATGTCGTCATGGCCTAGGCCCCGTCCCTTGCGGGTTAGGAAGAAGATCGAGATAGCCTGTATCACCCATGGCCGCGAGGTAGTTGATCGATTCTGCGACGCTTGAAGCCGTTGCCGGCAATCCAGTGGCGAGACCGTTGACAAAAACTGTGCGAATTCCAGCGGATTGTCCCATATAAACCCATTGATCGAAGTGCCGATTCTTCACCAGCGCCGCCAGCACTTCGGCGGCACGGTCTGGAAAGTTCGGCGAGATTTTCACCAATCGATCCATCACGCTATAAGATTCGTTCGGCGCAAAGCCGGCTTGCGACATCAGCAAAATCTGGTCCATGAGCCATTCGTCAGGAATCCGTTTGCGAAAGAAGAATTGCCCGATGGCCCCCACTTCTTCGCGGAAGTAATCCGGCGTCGATGAGGACTTTGCGGCTTCGAGTCGTCCAGCCCAGTAGGCATACGCTCGCGCGCGTTTTGCGTCGGTGATGCGATCGCTTGGAAGCTCAAGCTGGATGCCAATGAACCAAATGGCGTGCTGCCGCGTGCTCGCAGGCGCGGTATCCCAAAAGAGTTGAAACACCTCATCCGGAAGCGCGGCGTGCTCGTACAGAATAGCCAGATACTCGGCGAGGCGGTTGTCAACATGCTGCTGGTCTCGTGCAGCGGTATCTTTGCCAAGCCTGCCGATCTCGGTCACGTAGCAGTCGCGCATGGCCGGCACGAGGCTAACATCTGGACCGCGGTCGGCAATCAGATGTGCGAGCCATGCGGCATCACGGAGCGACAGGTCGTCCGCCGGAAACAGCGCAGACATATGCTGCGCGAGCCATGTTTCCGCAAAGTAATTGAGCCAGCTTAGGTAGCGGCCAAGAATCGCACGGGGAATCCGCCCCGCCGCCGTGCGATCCGCTAGTTCCGCTTCGAACACCAGCCGAACATGGTGAAGGTTTTCGAGGGCTTGGCGAGGCGACTTACCGAACTCGCTCTCCTTATCTTTATGAAGCCAGTAAATCAGAAGGACGCTTAGCTCAACAGCCGCGCCACGCCACGTCGACTGAGCACCGTAGTGCGGAGAGCTGCGGTAGCTCTCTTCGAAATTGTCTGTATCCGGTTGCCGTGGCGCGGCGCGATACAGCTCCAGGATGAGCTCTTGTACAAGCTCTGCATGCGTGAACGGGATTCCTTCTTCGCCCTGGCGCAGGCCCGTCGCGAGCAACTCGATCGCCGCTTTCCGCGTCCAGGACCAATCGGGATCATCGCCCTCGATGCCGCTCGCCGAGGATTGGACGGTCGGCCGGGTGACCGCTTCGATCAGTGCAAGTGTTCCGCTCCAATCCAGACCATTCTTGTTTTTTGACGCATTCGAAAGACCTTCAAGGACGCGGCGCACGTAGATTGGCGGAAGCCGAGCGAAACGCGCCGCGTTGGCCGAGTACAGGGCCGCATTCCCCATGGCCGCCTCGCGAAGTTCCTGCGCGAGCGCCGTTGCGGTTTCGTGCTTGTCGTCCGTCGCCGGTCGCCACGTTTCCAGAAACGTCATGATTTCATCAATGGGACGGGTGGAGAAATCGGGTGCAGTAAGCGGACTCCTTGCTGGCTCGTACATCCGCTCTCGCCATGCGTCGGGGTCGCCGAGTTTCTCCACATCAACGCGCCGTTCCTCGGGCAAGACCTGTCGCCAATGCCACAATAGGTCGCGCACAACCGATTCATCGCGGGTCCGCTGTTCTGCGGATGTTGGGGATCTCTTTTCGTGTTGCTCGAAGCGTTCATTGAAGCGGTCACGGTATTTGTTCGGTACGGAATCGACATGGGCGAGGATTTCCTGCTGAACCGCCGGGGCCAAGGATGGGAACCATGCCCGTGCCAGCTCTCCATACTCAGTTCGGCACCAGGTCTGCTCGATGAGATCATGATCGGTGAGACACGTTTGTGCCACGTCGGTTGCGCCACCCGGATTGAGCGAGAGCACGTGCAGCGCAATCCGTGTGAAAATCTTCGCGGAATGACTGCGTATGCGCGATACGACATCGCGTGTACAGGTAGGATCGGTCTCTATGGCAAGCTTCGATGATCGGACAATTTCGCCAACGAGGGCATCGATGACGTCGTGTTTGGTGCCGTGCTCCGAAACCTCGCCCGAGAGATAATATGTATAGTCGTGAGATGGATCATCCTTCACTTTGCCGCTGATGCGCACGGCTTGATCGAGGAGGCCGCTGAGCAGCGAGACCGCGTCAGCCTTGCAAACGGGTGCGATCGCCTTGACCGCATCGGGCAAGTGGTGCTCGTACATGTGGCGACTGAAAAACGTGGTGAGTCTTTCGTTCTCCACGAAGACCTTGAATACGGCGCGTGTTGCGCGGAGCGCGGCGTCGCCTTCGCCGCCCTGGGCGAGGTTTCTGATCAAGTCATGCGGGCCTTGCGCCATGATGAACTGGGCGGCGGGCGTCAGCCATTGCTCGGCGAGATCAACCAACGGCGCGGCGTCGGCCGGCGGCAACGCCGCCAGGATTTCGATGCCCATTTGCTGGACGTCGGGATGCGTGGATACGGCGACGCTACGAAGGATATCGGCGATCAACGCGCGGGCTCCAGCGTCTGACGAGTTAGCCATGCGTAGCAAGTACCGGCCCGCCGGCCATTGGCGCAGAAACGAACCGTTGCCACCAGACTCGTCGGCTTGTGACAAAGGCGCGGCAAGCAGGTTCCGCTTTGCCAGATGCGGTAGCCAATCCGACGTTTCCAGCCTGTTGAAGAAATGCCAGAGGAGTGGCAATGCCCCGGGAATTTCCTTTGAAAAGATTGTCACCGCTGCGCTGCGATTTTG
>JAQGJF010000528.1 GCA_028290765.1 Tardiphaga sp. | reverse complement strand
CTGGAGCGATGCGCATTGCGGTAGCAATCCGATCAAGTTCGTCGGCACGGAAGGATCGGCCGATGCTCGCACCCAGCTCAAGCAGGGACGGTTGGATGCGGCCGTCCAGGGCGGCGAGACGCTCCCTTACCTGATGGACCTGGAACCCGGCGCCTATGTCCTGATCGGCGAGGTATTCGCCGTCCAGTTCACCGGGCTTGCGTTGGGTGTAAAGGAAAAGGTGCTTCAGCAGGCGGTGGTGGAGGCGTTGGATGCGTTGATCGCGGACGGCTCCTACCGTGCCCTGCTGACAAAGTGGAAATTGACTGACTACGGCGTAGAAAAGGCGACAATCAATGCTGGACAGTAAAGCACTTGCGAGCATTCCCCTGATTCCGGCGAACACCGCGCCGCCGGCCCCGGAATATCCCTGGCCCAAACCCTATAACTCGGCGATGTTCCTGTCGTTTGATGTGGATGCGGAGAGCGCCTGGACCAGCAAGGACGCATTGCACGCCCAACGGCTGATCACGATGAGTTATGGCGGCTACGAGGCGCGCGTCGGCACGCCGAAACTGCTGGAACTGCTGGATCAGCTCGATCTGAAGGCGACGTTCTTCGTCACCGGCTGGTCGGTGGACGCGCATCCGGCGATGGCAGAGGCGATCCTCAGGTCCGGCCACGAGATCGGCCATCACGGCTATCACCATCTGCTGCCGGATCCGGGCGACCCCTGGATCGAGGAGGAACTGGAGCGGGGTTTTGAGGCGCTGAAGCGCCGCCTCGGTGTCAAGCCGACCGGCTATCGCGCGCCTTACGGCGAATTCACTGAGCAGCTGCGCGTGGCGCTGGTGCGCCACGGTATCGTCTACACCTCGTCGTTCCGGGACGACGTGCGGCCCTACCGCCATCGCCTTGCGGATGGCAAGCCCGGCACGATCGAGCTTCCGGTGACCGCGAGCTATGATGACTGGATGCACGGGCTGTCCGCCCGGTTCAGCCCGCGGCCGATCTTTCCGAAAGAGCATGTGCTCTCGATCTGGAAGGATGAGCTCGACGAGGTCAGGGACTGGGGCGCGATGGTCACCACCGTGCTGCATCCGCAGTGCAGCGGTCGTCCGATGCGGCTTCGTCTACTCCGGGAATTTCTCACCTACGCCAAATCCTGCCCCGATCTGTGGATTGCAACCGGCGAGGCGATCGCGGCGAATTACAGCAAGCACGAAGCAGCGGCCCGCTAAGGGGCCACCGATCAATATTCCAGGAGTCCTTGATGCTCGTTTCCCGTCGCTCACTATTACGGGCCGCCGTCGCGGCGCCGGCGTTGTCGCTGCCGGGAATCCTGCGCGCACAGTCGCAGACCACGCTGCGCTTCATTCCCGTGATCGATCTGACTTTCCTCGATCCGGTCTACTCCACGGCGCAGGTCTCCCGGAACCACGGCTTCATGTGCTACGACACCCTCTACGGCATGAATTCGGCGCTCGAGGTCTCGCCGCAGATGCTGTCCGGGCATGTCGTCTCCGGCGACGACCGGCAATGGGACATGACGTTGCGCGATGGCCTGCTATGGCACGACGGCGAGCGCGTGCTGGCGCGCGATTGCGTCGCGAGTATTCGCCGATGGGCGACCCGCGACGGGTTCGGCGCCGAGCTGATGGTGGCGACCGACGAACTATCAGCACCGGACGACCGCACCATCCGCTTCCGACTGAACAAGCCTTTCCCCCTATTGCCCTCGGCGCTCGGCAAGTCCGCGATCGCGGCGCCGTTCATGATGCCCGAGCGGCTGGCGAGCCAGGATCCGTTTAAGCCGCTGACCGAGGTCGTCGGCAGCGGGCCGTTCCGCTTCGTGGCAGATGAGCGCATGCAGGGCGCCCGCAACGTATACGCCCGCTTCGATCGTTACCAACCCCGCGAGGGCGGCAAACCGGATTATACCGCCGGTCCCAAGATCGTTCACTACGATCGCGTGGTCTGGACCACGATGCCGGATGCGGCGACAGGGGTCGCGGCGCTGCAGACACGCGAGCAGGATTGGCAGGAAACAACACCGCACGACCTGCTACCGGTGCTGAAGCGCGCCGGCGGCATCACCACGCGAATTCTCGACCCGCGCGGCTACACCTGCATGATGCGCGTCAATCATCTGCAGCCGCCGTTCGACAATCCGGCCATCCGCCGGGCGCTGTTGGGCGCGATCGACCAGTCCGCTTTCATGACCGCGGTGGCCGGCGACGATCCGGCCTATCAATCCTCGCCGATCGGTTTCTTTGCGCCGGGTACGCCGATGGCAAGCGATGTCGGCCTCAATGTGTTCCGCGGACCGCGCGACATGGCGAAGGTCAAGGCTGAGCTGAAAGCCGCCGGTTACAATGGTGAGAAGGTAGTCCTGCTCGTTCCCACCAACTCGCTTGCCCAAAAGCCGCTCGGCGACATCGCCGCCGACATGTTGCAGCAGGCCGGCATGAACGTCGAATATGCGGGAATGGACTTCGGCGTGATGTTGCAGCGGCAGTTGAAGAAGGACCCCATCGCCCGGGGCGGCTGGAGCGCGGGCGTCGGAAATTGGCAGGGCATCGATTGGCTGAACCCGGCGGGCAACACCAATCTGCGCGGGGATGGCAAGGCTGCCGGCTGGTACAAAAGCGAGAAGATGGGAGCACTGCGAAGCCAGTGGCTCGCCGCCCCCAATCTTGCCGAGCAGCAACGCATCTGCCGTGATATCCAAGCGTTGTCGTTCGAGGAAATTCCCTATTTTCCGATTGGCCAGTATAAGCAACCGACCGCCTACCGCTCTGGTATCACCGGCATCCTCGACGGCACGGCTGTGTTCTGGAATGTAAAACCGGCATGAGCACGATCGCGATCTTCGGCAGCTATGTGTTGTCGCGCAAGGACGGTGCGCAGGAGGTGCTGCGCGATCATTGGGTGTTGCTGGAGGGCAGGCGGATCGCCGCCGTCACGCGCGACCGGCCGTCCGCCAGCGAAGTCTTCGACCGGCCCGGCCGATTTGTGCTGCCGGGCCTTCTCAACCTGCACAACCATTGCTTCAGCGAAGCCGTCGCCCGGACGCACACGGAGGATGGCAATGGCCGCCGAAACAACCAGAGCATCGTCTATACGGTGCTGCTGCCGCTGACCAAGCGCGGCGCCGACCTGCTGTCGCCGCCAGAGCGGCTCGCCATCGCGCGGCTCGGCATTCTGCAGTTGCTGAAGGGCGGAGCCACCACGGTGATGGAGCCGTTTCGCAACACCATCCCGGAGATGTTCGACGCCGCCGAGGAAATGGGCATCCGCTTCTACGGCGCGCCCTATCTGTTCTCGACGTCGGATGCCAAGGCCGGTCCGGATGGCGTGGTTCGCTATGCCGGCGACGATGGCCAAGTCGATCTCGACACCTGGAACGCGCTGTATCATCGCTGGAATGGGCGCGGCGACGGCCGGATTGGCCTAGCGATGAGCCCGCACGCAACCGACACCTGTGGTCCGGACCTGCTGCGGGCGTGCGCCGCCCGCGCGCGCGAGCTCGACGTTCCCATCACAACCCATCTCGCGCAAAGCCATGCCGAGGTTGCGACGATCGGGAGTCGCTACGGCGGTCGTACGCCGGCCGAATATCTCGACTGGCTGGGACTGCTCGCGCCAGACCTTCTGGCCGCGCACTGCATCGCCAACACCGATGGCGATTTGAAGCTTATGGCGGCGCGAGGCGCAACAGTGCTGAACTGCCCGCGCGTGTTTGCGCGCTCCGGCGTGGCGGCGGCGTTCAGCCGGTTCGCGGAGCACGGCGTCAGGACGGTTGTCGGAACCGACGGCTACAACATGGATCTTCTCGGCGAACTCAATGCCGCGTCGATGATCTCGAAGATTGCATCCGGTCGCGCGGAAGTAGCGAGCGCGCCGGACCTGATCGAGTCAGTCACCGCAACCGCCGCCGCACTCATCAAGCGACCGGACCTCGGGGTGATCGCGCCGGGCGCAACCGCCGACCTTACCGTCGTCGACTTGACCCATCCCCATCTGCAGCCGTTGTTCGATCCGCGACGCGGGCTGGTCGCGCTTGGGAACCGCGCCAATATCGACCTGGTCATCGTTGATGGGCGCGTGCTCATCAATTCCGGCCACTACATGCATGGCGACGAGACCGCGATGATGTCGGCTGCAACCGCGGCGATCGGCAAGATCTGGGATTTGCCGGAAGCGCAGGCGGCCTTTAATGGCTGACGGCGCGTCGATGCATTGCCCGAAACCAACGCCACGCCGGCCCGGTTTCGCGCCATCACCGTGACCTGACTGTCGTGTCGTTCGCCAATGTCCGGTTCTGATGCTTCCGCAAGGCCAACGTTGTCGCGATACCAACGCACGGATCGCTCGATATCCGATACGAACACATTTACATTTGGTGTCGTTTGAGCCGCGGTTGTGCAGGGACCCAGATTCGCTTCAGCATGCCGCGCGAAGAAGCAATCGCTTAACAAGCACATAACGAAGAAGATCGACCTCAATGAAGCCCAACATCGGACGGCGCATAAATCGGGTCGTGGTGGAGGTGCCGGGTCACCAACAGAGTCGGTGGATCGGCAAAAAGCCGAATGCGACTGTGCCGGCCTTGGCTTTCCAGCGGCTCCCGAGGACGCAAAACGAATCACGGTATTGGCTTTCGAGACTTCTGCATCTCCACTTCGTGCGCCGAAGCGGCACCACGTTTTTCATGCGTGAATGACGTTACGGTGCCGCGCAATGCCATCATTTCCGAGGCAGGATTGGGTCCAACCTGCAACATACCGTCATGCCGAATCGAGACCTCCGAAAAGGGAGAGGCGGCCGCGTGCTCGAGCAGGTCGCGAAGCTTCGGATGCAAGCCCTCACCACGTGAGGCGGTAAATGCGTTGAATTGATTTGAAGAGGTCATTTTCTGGACTCCCATGCGTTGCCCTCACATTCTTCAGCTTGAACCGTCAGCGGCGCGTTGCTACTCCGATTTCCGCTTTCGAATTGACTTCCTTGTTTCGGCAAGCCCGTCGCTGCTGGAGTTTGAAGCTAAGAAGCGGAGTGTAATTTCTGCACCAAGTCCTCATGCGTCGTGGGACAGAGGAAGGATCCCCTGGTGCCGACCGACATTGAAGTCCGCAGACTAATCAACTTCGAAACCGCCACGGACGGAACGGTCGTCAGGTTGCTGGTCGACGACGTCACAGGTTGTACGGTCGGAATCATCTTCACGATCGAGACACGTCGGCGTTGCTAATGACTTTACCGACGATGGCGGCCAGCGCGATCAAGCGCGCGGATAACGATCCAACGATGCGCATCACGTACCCGGCGACGGACTTTCAGATCGAACTCAGCCCGGGCAATGTCCGCATTTTGACCATCGGAACGCCGGACGGATTCACCGTTTCTTTCAGTCTTACAGAGGAATTCTCGCAAGAACTTGGCGAGGCACACAAGATATCGGTCAACGCGCCAAGACGCACTGACCGCGCGAGCCTCTCGACGAGCTTAGCGATCCGTCCGCGCGTTGCTCAGCAAGATAACTCGATCATCGGACGGCGCCGCCTCGGAAGGGCCGTCAGAAAACTGCCTTGTCATGGTCTCCCAACCCGTCGGGTCCCATGACGTCTCGCTGAACTGCCGTTCCATGATCTTCCGCCCCGTCGGATCCTGCGAGACCGCCTCCAATTCCCCGATGTCGAGGCTGCCGATCCCGTCCGGATGGCGAGCCGACGTGCCACGAACCTCGTCAAGCCGGCGAAGTACGACTGCGCCCGAGGCCTGGGCAAGGACGGCGAGCCTGCGCAGGCCCATGCGCGCCATCCCCCAATGTTGAATGAGTTGCGCCCAGCTACCGTTGTCTTTGAGAAGCCCGTTCAGAACACCGAGTGAGATCGGATCTCCTGGAGCCAATGTGCCGATGCTCGCAACCACGTCCACGACGTGGGCACCGGATGCAAGTTCGACCACAAGTCCGGTCTTGTTACCGTCGAACCGTATCAATTTCATTGTGCCTCTCCGCGATCAAACTGCGCCTTGCGCGAAGGTTAGAGGGGATCGCGTCGTGTGAACCTCGATTCTTGCCTTCGAATCAAAACACGTCTGGTCACTTCGAAGATTTGAAGGCAAGAATCGGAGCGCTTTCGCGTCCCTCTTAAGGGACGGTGAGGATCCAATCCCTGGGAACGGGAAGGATCAATTTTACGTTTCGCGGTGCGCTCTGAGTTTGAAGGCAAGAATCGGAGTGTGTGACTGAAGGACTGCGTTTTGGTGAAATCGAAAGGCCGTCGCCGGGCGGCGAGCTTGAAAGCAGGTCCAGATATGGCTGGCCGAGCTAGAGTTGCGGCACGCCACGCGAAACGCCGC
>JAQGJF010000489.1 GCA_028290765.1 Tardiphaga sp. | reverse complement strand
ATCCAGGATGATGGCCACGTTGGCCTTTCCGAACTTCCGTATCGTCTGCAACGGCACACTTGCGCGGCCGGTGACCCATTGCCGGGAGGTTCCAGAAAAGGACGAATCTGCGACGCCCCCGCAACTGAAGACGCGGCAGGGAATCTGCATCGCGTCGCAGATGCTTACGGTGAGGAGGGTTTTTCCGGAGCCCGGATTGCCGACCAGGATGGTCGGCCTCCATGACGCCGTTCGCGAAGCGGCGGTGTCGCGCAGTATGACGTCGATGACGTTGCGGGCGTGCGGGGCCTCGCTGGTCAGTTTCTGGTAGACCGCGCGGACATCGGCGGTGAATACGAGCGGGATCGGCTTGCCGACCATGGGCAGGAACTCGGCGTGCGGACCCTCCTTGGCGTGCGGGCGTTCCGCCGCGATCGAGCGCACGACGACCACGGAATCGGCTTCGACGGCGGACGCTCCGGTTGTGGACCAACGCGCCACCGCGGAACGGCGCGCCTCATCGTCGACGGCGCGCGAACGGCGCCACAATTCCGAGAAACTGCTTCCCTCGCGCTCCGCATCGCCGGAGCGGACCACCGATACGGTGGAAAGTGCGGATGCCAACCCCGACGCGGTCCGGCACAGCCGCGATGCAAACCGTTCGCAGATTACTTCATCGACGTCCGGCAGTCCCAAGATCGGCCCGGACGACGGCGCCACCGCGTGGCCGATCGCGGAACGTTCTGCCCATGCAAGGGCCGCGACCAACACCGCCCAGGAACCGGGCCGGTGAAGATTGGCGAGCGCGTTGCCCGCGCTCCAGGAAGCGATCTTCAGGGCCGCTTCGGGGTCGCCGAGATGCGCCGTGTAAAGGTTCAGCCGCAGCCTGACGAGGTCGACGATCTCGGCAATGCGCGCCGCGGTCGGATCTTCCGGGCCCTCGGGGAGGTCGAGCGATTGTACGTCGAACAGCATCTGCGTGAGGCCACGCACGGAAAAGCCCTCCCCCGCCGTCATTCTTCCGATCAGCGTCATGAGACCGTCCACCACGGCGACCGCGGGCGCGTCGTTGGCCATCATGTCCATCGCCCAAGACCTGTAGTCATGCCGCAGGTCTTCGGCGGACGGCGCGAAGGCGGGCGCGGGACACAACAGCCCCGCGAACGTCGCGGCATCTCCGGATCCCGTATCGACGAACGGCAGCCGGTCGGGAGCGGACCGCAGCATCGCCATGACCTCGCCCGACATGGCCGTCGTGCGATCGGCGGACGGGATCGCTGCCACGGCGGCTGCGAACTTCATGCGCTGTCCGGCAAGGCCGCGGATGATCATCTTCGTGGATGCGACGATCCGCTCCACGCTGTCGGCACCGGATTGGTCGGCGCGGGGCGGGAACAGGCCGAAAGCGGGAAAGCCGTAGGCGCCGGCGCCGGCCGCGGCGAGCGCGACCGCCGAGGCGGCCGCAACAAGGCGTTCGGCCGGATCGCCGTGGTCCCGCGAATGACAGGCCGCCAGGCTTGAAAGCCGCGATGCCGCTCGTACACTGCCCGTCCATGTCAGCGCCATGTCGAGCTGGACCACCGCCTCCTCGATGCAAGTGCGCGAAGTTTCCGGCGCGATCACGAGGTCCCGCGCGAGCACGTGGCGAAGTCGGCCGAGGTCGTCGTCGTCGACGGACACGTGGTCCAGCGCCTGGCGGGCATCGTAGGAGCGCGCCAGCGGCTGCTTCGACCAGATTTCAATGAACCGACCTGCCGCGCCAAAACCGTCGCCGAACGGCGGCGCGAGCATGCAGAAAGCGTCGTCCCTCGACGGCAGCGCGCCTTCGAGCAGCACCGCGCGACCGCGCAACAGCATCTGTTCCGAGAGCGCGATGGAGAATTTTTCCTTGGCCGCACCGGTGCCGGTCGCGGTGCTTGCGGCGGTCTTGTTCACGACGGCCTCCCGGCGGGAACGTCGCTTCGGCCCGCGTTGCGGAGCCGCTCCAGGGAATTCTCGTCCGCGGGGAGGCCGAGCTTGTAAAACCGGTTGAGCGTCCGGATCCATTGACCGGCGGGATCGGCGACCCAGACCTGAGACGTCAGGGCCGGACGGTTACCGAGCAGGGGGTGGCCGGCGACGAAGCCGAAAAGCCGCAGCCCCATCGGCGTGAGCGTCGCATGCCAGTCCACGATGAGCGGCGCTTCGGCGAGCGCGTCGGCACCGGGGCCGGCTCCCTCGCGGATCTTGTCGAGGTCGTCGGCGAGGCTGCGCAGCCGCGCAGGCAGATCATGTTCGACGTTGCGGGGCAGGAGGAAGGGAAATATTTCGGTCAGCATTGAATTTCTCTGTTGGTCGTCAACGGCGTAAAGGGGGACTTCTTGGCCGCCGACCCGATCGGCGGCCGCTGGTGGCGGCTGGGCCCGCTCGGGCAGCGGCGGGACATGCACGGCGGCGGCGCGCGGGACGGCGGTGAAGGTTTTCATGAGCGATCTCGATGGTGAGCTGGGGTGAGCATTGGTTGGATTCTCTTGGTCGGTCGTCGGCGGCGTAAAGGGGGACTTCTCGGCCGCCGACCTGATCGGCGGCCATTGGTGGCGGTTGGGCCCGCTCGTGCAGCGGCGGGACATGCACTGCGGCGGAGCGAAGGATGGCGGTGAACGTCTTCATGATCCGACCTCGACTGTGAGCTGAGGAAAAAACGCGGGGTTCTCCGGCCCGTACCCATGGACATTTGCAAGGATGCGGTCGGTGCCGACCATGTAGTCGGAGGACGAATGGATGTGGCCATGGACCCAAAGCCGGTCCCATTCTGCTTCGGTCGTTCTCGGCGTCGGATCAGCGCCCTCCTTCGAGCCCGTCATGATCACGTCGGTGAGATCGGACACATAGGCGGCGGTCAGGATGTCGCTCTCGTAGTGGCCCTTGGCGACGGACGCGAAGTGCGGCGCATGATGGGTAAGAATCACGGTGCCCTTCACACCGGGCGGCGTTGTCCCGAGAGCATCGGCAATGAACGACCTCGACCGTTCGTGCAGCATGAGCGCCTCTTCCGGGCGGAACCTGGTCCACGGCTTCTTCGTCCAGGTGATTACGCGGTGGTCGTTCATGTTACGCCGGGCCGCCTCCATCGCATTGGCGGCGTTGGCGGCACCGAACACCCGGTAGTTCGTCCAGAGCGTTGCCCCGATGAAGCGGGTCGTGCCCATCACCGCGACGTCCTGCTCGAGGAAAGCGATGTTGAAGTCGCCCGCGATCGCCTTGCCTTCCTCGAGCTCGGACTGGATGCAGCGGCGGTAGAATTCGTGGTTGCCCGCCACCATGATGATGGGGATCCGCTCGGGCACGAGGCGGCGCAGCGCGATGAACGAGTTGCGGACGCCTTGGCAGGTGTCGCCGGCCACCACCACCGCGTCGACGTCCGGGCCGATCGTGATCGGCTTGGTCGGCGCCACATCGACATGGAGGTCGGAAAAGATCTGCAACCTCACGACGCGTCCTCCACGCCGTTGAGAAGCTGAAAGGCGATGCTGCGCCGGCGGCGCAGCCGGCGCGTGCGCTGGAGTCCCGGATAGGCGAGCAGCAGGTTGTGCACGAGCCAGGAGGTGGCGATGCGGTTCTTGAGCTTGTCTTCGATCGGCATGCGGCGGATCAGCACCGACATTATGAAGGCGGCGCAGGAGTTTTTCAGCGCGCAGCGCAGCAGCACGGTCATCGCCAAGTCGATCCCAGGCGTCACCGAGGGGCGCGAACCCATGAGCAGCGCGATGTTCACCGCCGCCGCGGCGTCGCCGCCGATCGCCTTCCGCCATACCTCGATGGTCGAGGAAATGTTGCTGACGCATCGCTCGACGTCGGCTTTGCGCTCGTCGTCGAAGGCGTCAGCCGGCACGCTGCGCCACCACGAAAGCGCACCGGACCATGCCGTATCGTCGGCAGCTCCGCCGGCGCTTTCGTTGCACGGCCGCTGGCTGTTATCCGGCGACTGTCCGGATTTCAGATTGGTACTCATCACACACACTCTCTCGTTCGCGCCGAAGCGCGTTGGCCACCCTCTCGGTGGAATTGGAAAATTAGGAAGGAGAAGCCCTTTTCAGGGCTCTCGCCTTGTCACGCCGGGCCGTGCCATGACTCGCCGGGCCACGCCCCGCCACGTCACGTGAAGGACACCTCACACCGCCGATTCCTCGACGATGAATTTGCCGTACCTGGGACGCCAGTCTCCGACCCCGAGCGATCCGGCGATGCGGAAGAATTCCACCACCTCGGCACGGTCCAACAGGGTCGGAAGGAACGACGCCGTCACCTGCGCGCTCCAGGTCGGAAACCGCGGTCGCGTCCGCATCGTACGGGCGTTGCGCACGCGCACGCCGGTGCGCAGCCGGAACTTCTCGTCCGCCCAGAGATCCTCGAGGCTGTCGGGACCCTCATAGTGAAGTAGCGCCGGCGTATTCACGACGAGTCCGGCTCTCGCCGCCGGGCCCTTGTTGCGGGTCTGGGCGCCGTCGGTGAAAGTGGCCTCAATGGCCTCGCACGGAAGACAGGGACGCAAACCGTCCAGCCATAGCCCGCCGTACCATTCCAACTCCGCGATCCTCTCGTGGTCGGCCCGCGTCTTCTTCCGCTTGCCCGTGACGGCGGCGAGCTGCATCGTGTTGGGATCGAGCGGATCCGCAAGCCGGCCGTTATGCATGAGCAACGGGCTGACGCCAATGAACTTCACGTTGATGTTCTCGGGGTTCATGACCGTGCTCCCGCCATCGAGGGATCGAACATCGCCAGCGGCCGGGTGATCGAGGGGATCACGTCGCTGGCGGTCGGGGTGCGCGCCGAGTATTTGCTGCGCCTATGCATGTCGGTGACCCCGAAGTGGCATTTCGAACAGAGCGCGGTGAGATCGCGCATGAGTTCGCTGAACAGCCGGACGTAGGTGCGGTGGTGGACTTCCAGCTGAAGGTCGTCGGTCGCCGGCTCGTCGCAAAGCCGGCACCGAAAACCGGAAGCCTCGAGTTCGGCAAGTCTGGCTGTGCTGAAGCGCCAGCGGGCACTGGAAATGTAGTCTTGGTAGGTCATCACTTGTTCTCCAACTGGTATTTCTGCGTAAATCGCATGGTGTACGTTATAGCGGACATTATGGCTAAAATGTGACTTAGACAAATAAATTCCGTTAGCGGGCGAGTTATGGTTAATAGAGCTTTTGCGGTTCGAACCCATGTCCAGCGCTCGCCTTGAACTTCCGACGGCCGCCATGATCCGCGCAGCGCGCGGATTGCTCGGAATAAACCAGGCGCGCCTGGCGATGCTGGTGGGCATCACCGCCAAGACGATCTCGATGATCGAAAATACTGGTGACGGTGAAATGGTCGACGGGCGCCGGCGAAACATAGTCCGGCGCATACGGCAACGCCTCGAAGACGAATTCGATATCGAGTTCGTATTTCCGGATGAGCGGAAAGGCTTCGGCGTGCTGATCAGGAAGGGCGGTTAGGCCGCGGGCGAAAACGATGATGTCGGTCTTGAGCGCCGACGAGGGAATACGTCGCCTGTTTGCGTTTCCGAATTGCGAAGCGGGACCGGAGCGCAGATCAGGAAGGCCAGTTAGTCGGCGGACGAAAACAAGCCGGCGATGTCGGTCTTCATTGCCCGTGCAATCTGTTCGAGGCTTTCGAGCGTGGGATTGGCCTCGCCCGCTTCGATGTCGATGATCAGTGCCCGGCGGACTTGGGCCGCCTCGGCAAGCTCCCGCTGCGTCAGCCCGAACGCGCGGCGATGTCGTTTGAGTTTCTTGGCGAGCTTGCTTTTCGCCGATGGGTTGTCTTCGGATGGCATTCGTCGCTCTTGCTGCCGTGTCCGGTCAAATTCGCGGAAGTGCGGGGAACTATAAGGTTCTCTGACACAGAATGCTAACACTTCGGCTTTTGTTGCAGCGTTTCGTACCTACCGCAGTATTGAGGCATTGACTACCACGGGTGGATCGACCTTCGCCGGCGCCGCCGCACGCACAATCGCCTCGATCAAGCAGGAAAGAAACAGCATGGGAACGCAAGCCGGCAATTGCTTCCCGTATTCTAGGGTCTGTTGAGATTCATCTGGAATTGATGACCGCGGCGGCGAGATAGATCATTGCCGCGAAGCTTTGATCGGTTTTGTCGCAGCGCATTGCGATGCGTTTGAAATCCTTCAGTTTGCAAAAGAAATTCTCAATCAGATGCCGCCATTTATACATCTCCT
>JAQGJF010000420.1 GCA_028290765.1 Tardiphaga sp. | reverse complement strand
GGCCACAAGCCGACCGCCGACTACGTGCGCAAATTGCGCCAAGTACTGCCCGCGGCGTTTCCGGAAGACACGTTCTATTTCCAGGCCGCCGACATCGTCACCCAGATCCTGAACTTCGGGCTGCCGGCCCAGATCGACGTCCGCACCGTCGGCTACGGCACCAACAACCTCGAGGTCGCCAAACAGCTGCGGCAGCGCATCGCCGCCATTCCGGGCATCGCGGATGCTCATCTGCAGCAGGAAGTCGATGCGCCGGCCTTTTACGCCATGATCGATCGCACCCGCGCCGCCCAGTTGGGCCTCAACGCCAGCACGGTGGCGACCAATATCAATGTCAGCCTCAGTTCCTCGGAACAGGTGTCGCCGAACTTCTGGACCGACCCGACCTCGGGCATTCCGTATTACCTGGCGGTCCAGACCCCGGAATACCGGATGAATTCGCTGAACGCGCTCGGCAACACGCCGGTTTCCAGCACACTCACGGTCAGCGGCCAGCCGGTGCCGGGCATGCTCAGCAACGTCGCAACCTTCAAGCGCGACCAGGTCACCACCAATTCCAACCAGACCAACATCCAGCCGGTGTTCGAGGTCTATGCCAGCGTGCAGGGCCGCGATCTCGGCAGCGTCGCCGCGGATATCAACAAGGTCACCGCCGACCTGCAGAAGCAGCTTGCGCCCGGCAACACGATTCAGGTGCTCGGCCAGATCCAGAGCATGAACGATTCCTTCCGCAATCTGGCCATCGGCCTCCTGTTCGCGGCGGTGTTCGTCTATCTGCTGATGGTGGTGAACTACCAGAATTTCGGCGACCCGTTCGTGGTGATGCTGGCGCTGCCGGCGACCATGTGCGGCATCGTCACCATGCTGTTCATCACCGGCACCACCTTGAACGTGCCGTCGCTGATGGGTGCCATCATGGCGGTCGGCGTCGCCTCCGCGAATTCGATTCTGCTCGTCACCTTCGCGCGCGAACAGCAGCTCGCCGGGCATTCGGCCTTGGACGCCGCGATCAGCGCCGGCCACACCCGGATCCGGCCGGTGCTGATGACCGCCGCGGCGATGATCGTCGGGATGATTCCGATGGCGATCGGCGCAGCCGGCGAGGAACAGAATGCCGCGCTGGCGCGTGCGGTGATCGGTGGGCTGTTGTTTGCAACGCCGACCACCCTGCTGATCGTGCCGTATCTGTTCGCCCTGTTGCGCGGCGGCAATGATGGCAAGGCCGAGCACGGCGTGTTTGAAGGACCGATCGCATGAACGAGATTCACCTGATGCCGAAGAACTCCATCCTGCGCGATGCGCCCGAACCGGAATTCGATCGCGAGCCGGATACGCCGCCCGGCCGCACCGGCAAGCCGTCGCGATCCGGCGGCCGCTGGCTGTTCGGGGCCGCCGCATTGCTGCTGCTCGCCGGTGGGCTCGGCGCCGGCGCCTGGCGACACCATGAGGCGCAACTCGCTGTTGCCGCGACCGCCAAACAGAACCGCGACTTCGTTCCGGCCGTGCGGGTCGCGGCGGTCCGCGCCAGCGCCGGCTTTTCGACGGTGTCATTGCCGGCCACTACCACGGCGTTCGAAGCCGCGAATATTTTCGCGCGCACCAGCGGCTATATCGAGAAGCGCTATGTCGACATCGGCGACAAGGTCAAGGCCGGCGCCCTGCTCGCGGAGATCACCGCCCCCGAACTCGATCACCAGATCGTCCAGGCACAGGCCACGCTGGCGCAGAACCAGGCCACGTTGCAGCAGACCCAGGCCAGCCGCGAACTGGCGCAGGTCACAAACGCGCGCGACAGCAATCTCGTCAAGCAGGGCTGGCTCACGCTGCAGCAGGGCGACAACGACCGGCTGACGCTGGCGGCGCAGCAGGCCGCGGTCGGCGTCGCCCAGTCCAACATCGCCGCCCAGGAAGCGCAGATCAAGATCCTCGGCCAGGAGAAGGCCTATCAGCGTGTGATCGCTCCATTCGACGGCATCGTCACCCAGCGCAACATCGACAATGGCAGCCTCGTCACGTCAGGCTCGACGCTGATGTACACGGTGATGCAAAGCAACGTGATCCGGATCCAGCTGTTCGTGCCGCAGGATGAGGCTTTCGGCGTGGCGCCTGGGGTAGAAGCCGTGGTGCATGTCCCCGAGATTCCGGGCCGCGACTTTCCCGGCAAGGTGACGCGCATCGCCAGCGCGCTGCAGCCGGGCAGCCGCACTTTGCTGACCGAGATCGACGTCCCCAATCCGGATGGCGCGCTCAGTCCCGGCATCTACTGCACCGTCGATCTTCATATCCCGCGCAAGACGCCGTCGCTGATCGTGCCGGCCGACGCGGTGGTGTTCGACCAGAACGGACTGCATGTCGCGGTGGTCGAGAACAACGCAGCCCACCTGCGGAAAATTTCGGTTGCCCGCGACTTCGGCACGCAGGTCGAGGTCCGCGACGGCGTCAAGGCCGGGGATCAGGTCATCCTCAATCCGATGGTCAATCTGGCCGAAGGCAGCAAGGTCGCGCCGCAGAGCCAGCCGGCGGGGCCGACGAGCTGACGGGAGAGAGTTCGATGCGAACGTTCCTCTGCGCGATGGCCGCGCTGTTGCTCGGCGGCACGGCTTGCGTGGCACAGGTTTCGACCATGGGCACCACCGCGATGGGACTTCCGTCGACGCCGGGCGCGATCCTGTCGTCTCCCTTGAACGGCCCGAGCCCGTTCTCGGCCGCGACGCAGCCCGGCGCTCCGGACACGACGCTGGCGCCGCTTCCCTTGGCCCTCGATCCCACGACGCCGGGCACCCTCGTCAATTGCTCGCCGCTGACGGCATCCTCCACCACGACCATGATTCCGGCGACGGCTCCGGTTACCGTGACTCCGACCACCGCGACAATCGCTTCGCCCCCGGCGTTGGGAACGATCGTCGTATCCGCGGCGATGGCCGCGCCATCGGCTGCCGCCACAACGACGCCCGCGATCTCCGCGGTAACGCTTGGCGAGGTTACAGCCCCCCCGATACCGGTTCCGCCCCTGGTGACCGCAGCGCCGCTGTCCGCCGACATCGCCACCACCGCGGCAAACACGGCGGCGGCGGGAACGACCAGCACGACGAGCACGATGCTCCTGGCGACACCGACGACGACGCCATTCGCGCCCGGAAATGGAAGCACGACCGGAACGATCACGCCGATCACGGCACTGGGAAACGCGACGCCCACCGGCTGCAATGCAAGCACGGCGACGTCCTCGACCAATGGCGCCTCCTTCCCGCTGTCGACTCCCGTCATCCAGTCCGGTCCGGCCCCGGGAACGATTCAGCCCGCGGTCGCCGCGCTCGGCGACACCAGTATCGATCCGAACTCCGCCGCCATCCCGACACCGAACTCGGCGGCCTGCAGCGAAAACATCACCATGGATCTGGCCAACCCCGGCATGATGGCACCGGCCAACGCGACCGGTGCCACGGCCACGCCCGGCGTTTCGCCACCGGGCTGCTGACCTGCGACATGTCTCGCGCAAAACAACTATGCTTGTCGACGCAAAAAAGACCGAGACAACATTCGCCCTGCCCGATATCAGATTCACACGATTTGTTGAACAATCGCCCGAGCATCCACCGCCGCTTCCGAACGCCTTTTGGCCGCGGCATGTCATGCCTATATCATCACTAAATCAAACAAGTACGTGAAGCTTCACCGTTTCGGCGACCGACAAAGGCCGGCGCGCTTAACAGAGATCTTGAGCCCGCATGCTGTTCGTCACCAGAGAGTTCCTGCTCGGATTTCTCCCGATCGTGCTGGGCGTGTTCTATCTCGCCTCGATGCTGGATTTCAGGAAGTTTTTGGTCCCGATCCTGCTGCTGGCGTCGATCGTGTTCTATGCCTGGGGCAATCCGGCGCAGACGCCGATCCTGATCGTCTCGATCCTGGTGAATTATGCGGCGGGACGCGCGCTGGCCCACCCCGATCTGGCTCCGCCGCGCCGGAAAGTCGTGTTCGTGGGCGCACTCCTGTTCGATCTCGGGCTGCTGGCTTTCTTCAAATACACCAACTTCATCCTGGAAAATCTCGCGGAGCTGTTCGGATCGGCGCCGCCGCATCTCGGCATCGCGCTGCCGCTCGGCATTTCATTCTACACTTTCACCCAGATCGCATTCCTGGCCGACATCTACGCCGGTGGCCACCGGCAGCGCGACCTTGCGAGTTACGGGCTGTTCGTGACTTATTTCCCGCATCTGGTTGCCGGGCCCATCATCCACTGGCGGGACGTGATGCCGCAATTCGCGCGGCTCGGCCGCAAACAGGAACCCGGTGTCGGTTCCTATGCGCCCTTTCTAGTCGACGGCGCCTGCCTGTTCTCGATCGGCCTGCTCAAGAAGCTGTTGATCGCCGACCAGCTCGGCGTGTTCGTCGATCTGGGATACAAGGCTGTCCCGTCGCTCGGCTTCGCCGATGCCTGGCTGCTCAGCCTGGCCTATACGTTCCAGCTCTATTTCGATTTTTCAGGCTACGCCGACATGGCGGTCGGCATATCGCTGCTGCTGGGCATCCGTATTCCGTTCAACTTCAATTCGCCCTACCGGGCCGACTCGATCCAGGATTTCTGGCGGCGCTGGCACATCACGCTGTCGCGCTGGCTGCGCGATTACCTCTACATCCCGCTCGGCGGCAACCGGGCGTCCTCTGCGGCCGTCTATCGCAATTTGTTCGTCACATTCCTGCTCGGCGGGTTGTGGCACGGCGCGGCGTGGACCTTTGTGATGTGGGGCGCGCTGCATGGTGCGGCGACCTGCATTCACAAGGCCTGGTCCGGGGCCGGGCTTGCCCTGCCGAAGCCGGTGGCCGTGGTCGTGACCTTTCTGTTCGTGAACATGACGTGGGTCTATTTCCGGGCGCCCGATATCGCCACCGCCCACGCGCTGCTGCGGACCATGGCGAGCCCGCATCTCGGCGCGCCCGGGCTGATGGTTGCGGCGTGTCCGCTGCTGCTGCTGGGGGCTATGATCGTCTGGCTCTGTCCGAACAGCCAGACCATCGCCGCAATGCAATGGAACGGCAGGATTGCGCTCTCCGGCGCGTTCGCCGGCGCCGCCGCCATCGTCGCGCTGATCGCCACCAACACGTCGATGTCCTCGCCCTTCATCTATTTCAACTTCTGACGGTACGGTTGCTGCGTGAACAAGCTGCTCACATTCCTGTTGTTCGCCGCCGGCGGGGCCTTGCTGAGCGCGTTCGGCATGCTGCTGTCGTATGACTTCTTCACCGCGAGCAACCGCAAGGTGCCGTATTCCTACTCCCAGTTCCTGCTGGAGAAGATCGCCGCGCCGCGGATCGTGATCGACGCCGGATCGAGCTCGGCGTTCGGCATTGAACCGGAGCTGATCGAACAGGCCTTCGGCAAGCCGGTGATCGACGTCGCCGACAACGGCTCCATACCGCTCGAGATGAAGATTGACCGGCTCAGGAAATACGCGCGCGAAGGCGACACGGTGATCCTGCCGCTGGAATGGGTCTACTACACCCGCGACACGGTCCCGCAGGATTTCACCGACAAGACGCCCGACGAATACGCCGCCTATTACGCCAGCCAGCCGTTGTTGCAGCGGCTGGCCTTTGCGGTCCGGCATGCCTCGCTGCACAATTTATCGGATGCGGGTCGCCTCTATCTGCGCAAGGACCTGCAGCAGGTCCACCACGCCCGCATCCAGTCCGAAATGGCGAAGTGGCCGCTCGGAGACCGCAAGGACGACCGCCGGCGGAAATCCTACGTGCAGGACATCAGTTGCGCCGATTACATCGCGGCATCCGGCGCGATGGTAGGTGATGTCGAATGGGCGGCGGCGCAACTGTCGAAGCTTCAAGCGCAACGCGGTCTCCGCGTCTATGTGACCTGGCCCTCGGTCGCGGGATCCGACTGCTATGTCCTGGCCAACGATCGCCTGCCGATCGCCGACGAGGCGCGGGCAATTTTCGAGCGGCACGGCATCGCCGTGGTCGGCGAACCCTCGGACTCGTATTTTACCCCCGAGCACATGCTCGACACCTATTATCACGTCGACAGCGCTGCGGCCCGCATCCGAACCGAGCGGCTGATCGCGCGGCTTCGGGACGCCGGCATGAAGCCGGACGACGCCGGCAACAAGGCCACGCTCTGGCTGGCGTCCGAAGCCCTGCGCCGGCTTCGATCGACGCCGTGAACTGGTTTTGAGCTAAATCGGTGTCACCAGCTCCGTCATTGCGAGCGAAGCGAAGCAATCCAGGGCCACAAAGAAAGAACTGGATTGCTTCGTCGCAAGAGCTCCTCGCAACGACGGAGTGGGCGGTACGAATCAACCTCGGATCATCCCGCCCTAATTCCCCGGTCTCGCTACCGGTCTGTCCTGCTCCTTGGACCAGGCAATGGCGTAGGCGACGACGATCATGATCGAAACCCCGGCGACGCTGACGAGAATCTGCATCAGCACCGAGTCCGGGCTCGTGATCAGCACCAGATGGCCCGCAAAGGAGAGGAAGACGCCGACACAGAAGATCGCCAGCGATTGCTGGCCGCATTTGATGATCGGCTGGAAGATCGGCCATCGCAGCCCGCTCCAGTCCTTCGGCACGAACCGCGTCACCATGAACGCGACGATAATGAAATGCAGCAGGCGGTACGGGCCCAGATTGATCTTGTCGACGGGAATGAAAGCGTCGAGCAGCCAGTCCGGGAACATGTCGCGCAACATCGGCAGGCGGCCGGCCGTCGTCATCGCGAAAGCGAACAACAGGCAGGCGGCGCCGACATAAGGCAGAACCGGCCAATTGAAGACCGGGCGGATTTGCCGTGTCCCGCCGAGCGCAAGCCAGGCGCCGAACACGAAATACAGCTGCCAGCAAAACGGATTGTAATACCAGCTGCCGTCCGGGAACGACGGCAGATTCCAGCCGAACTGGCGGGCCGCCAGATAAAGCGCAAACGATCCGGCCAGCGTGAGCCCGGGCTTTTTCATCAGCCCCCACAGCACCGGCGGAAACAATGCCGTCAACACGATATAGAGCGGCAGCATGTCGAGGTTCAGCACCCTGGTTTGCAGCAGCATTCCATGGGCCAGGGTCCGGACCGGATGGTCGATCAGGCTGGACACATTGAATTCGATGAGGATGTCGGGATAGGCATAGCTCACCGCGACGTGCCCGATCGCAACGATGTAGATCGCAAACAACACGATATAGGCCGCATAGAGCTGCCACACCCGCTTGAAGATCCGGGTCGCGCCGACAACGAAGCCACGTTCCGCGATCATTTTCGCGTAAACGACGGCCACGGCATAGCCGGATACGAACAGGAACAGATCCGCCGCACCGCTGAAGCCAAAATTCCGCAGCGTGATCAGGTTCGCCACATTGTGCGGAATATGGTCGAGAAAGATCGACCAGTTCGCAAGCCCGCAGAGCAGATCGATCCGGACATCGCGATTTTCCGCCACCGGATCGGCAGCGATGTCCGTGGCGGCCCGCGCCCGGAAGGCACTGGTGAAGCCATTATAGCTGGGGTTCCAGAGGTTGAGGCTGGTCATCAGGGTGGTCACGGTCCAGGGGCACGAGGCGCCGATTCAGATCGGCGAATCGGGGCCGTCCAGTTAGCATGAACCGCTGCCGGGGACCGCCTGACAATGCCGTGAGGCTGGCATGAAAACGGAAGGCGGCGATGCGCGCCATGCGCATCAGCCTGTCTTTTATGGCGCGAGTGTAAGCTGCGTCACAGACAGGTCGGATATCGGCCATGTACTTCGCACCGGACCGGGAATGCCGATCTTCTGCGAGGCGGCCGTTTCGGTCACCAAAAGGAACGATCCATGTCGATTCCGCTGCCGAAACGCGTCCATCCGATGCGGTTAGCCATTGCCATCGCCGTTCTCGCGATCGGCCTTGCGGCCTGCGGCGTCGTGAATACATCGGTGGATGGCTTCAAACACGCCAAGGCGGTTGAGGAAGACCTTGAACAGGCGACCGGGCTGAAGCGCAGCGCATGTCCCGGCGAAGTGGGATCCGGTTCGCCGACAAGGACATGCGCCAACATGGGAATCTACAGCGCTTCCCGGTCATATCGGATCAGTCTGTGATCCGATATGACCGGGAAGCGCTGTAGCGTCGGCTTCAACTTCAACAATGGCCGTTTGCTGCAGGTGACGGTGACCTATCCGCGGCTCTATGACGCCAAATCCGTGCGCGACCTCGCCGAGGCGGCGCGCGCGGCGGTCCAGAAGGAATTTCAGCAGGCGCCTGAAAACATCCTGCTCGCGTTCTCGCTGGGTCGGGGTGACGCGGCAAAGTGACGAAGAACGGCGCGTCGGTCTGCTGCGTGACGCCGAGAGCCTCGACAATTTTACCGAATGGTTTCCGCATCCGGTTCCTGCAAATTCATCGCACCGCCAATAACTTGACGTCAAGCAAGCCGCAATCCTATACTTCACGTAGCAGTTGAATGCAGGCACCGGGGGATATTGACCGTGGGTGATGACGCTGCGGCTGACGATTTTCAGATATTCATTTCTTACGCACGTGACGACAATCGGGGGCCACCGAACCGAGCCGATCTCAAGGGATTCGTCACCTATCTCGACGAGCAGCTGAACTACGAATTCACGGTGCGCGGACCCGACCGTCCCAGATTGTGGCGGGACACCGAGGAGATTGCAGCGTCCGAATTGTTCGACGAGCGCATTCGCGACGCGATCGGTCAATCGTCCGTGTTCGTGGTGGTGCTTTCGCCCAATTGGATTTCTCGCCCGCAAACCTGCGGCAGGGAACTGGCGGCCTTCGCCGAGCGCTGGAAGGACGAGGGCACCGAAGGCATCAAGCATCGCATCGTCGTCGTCGGCAACAGGTTCGTCCCGCGGGAGGACATTCCCGAACTGTTGCAAGGCCAGGTCGGCCATCTGTTCTACGAGATGATCAAGCGCGGCGACGTGCAGAAGGCAATCGAATTTTTCAGCCGCGGCAAGGCGGTGGACGACCGCTGCGACAAGAGCATCGAGGAATTGGCCGATCGGCTATTGAACCTCATGAAGCGCGGTCGCGCGCTCAACGGGCGCGGCAACGCCAGACCGGTGGCGGCGCCGCCGACGCCGAATGGCCGCACGCTTTACCTCGCCAAACCCACCACCGACCTGCAGCCGTGCTACAACCGGCTGGTCAAGGAACTGCTGGGCCGCGGCTATCGGCTGTTGCCGGATCCTGGCGCGAGCCTGCCCGAAGCCGCGACGCCGATGATCGACGCCGCGCTGGCAGAGGCCGAGCTTTCGATACACCTGCTGGGCGACGAAGCAGAGAGCAACGATAATATCGCCATGCTGCAACTCGTGCGCGCGGCCCAGCGGGTCACGTCGTCGCGCGCCGGCGAGGCGGAGTTTCGCCGCATCATCTGGGCGCCGAAGGATCTGCGCATGGTGAATGGCGGCCTGGCCCTGGCGCCGGAACGAGATCCGCAAACCGTCCTGACCGCGTACGGCGCGCAGCTTTCCACCGACAAGGTGATGGGCGACAATCTGAGCAAGTTCGTCGATTTTCTCGACAGCAATCTGGTGCGGACCGTCGTGGTGCCGCAGCCGCCCGAGCCGATCGCCGGCGATACCACGGTCTATCTGTATTACGACGCCTCCGACACCGACTATGCCTTCAAGGTTGCAAAATCGCTGCATCAGAACCAGGCCGGCATCGCCTTGCTGTGGCCGCCGGCCGACGGCCCGCCGGCCGAACTCATCGACGCGCATCAGAAGAACCTGCGGGACTGCGATTCCATCGTGCTGTGCTGGGCCGCCGCGCCGGAAACCTGGGCCATGAGCCGCTCCAACGAATTGAAGGACTGGCGAAAGCTCGGCCGCAGCCGGATGTTCTCCAGCAGATCGGTGGTGGCGGGGCCGCCGCCCGGCACCGGCAAGAAGATGTTCGTCGAGCTGTTTCCACGCGCCGCGATCGACCGGGTGGTCGACCTGACGACCGTCGAACCGACCCTGGAGACGCTCGCGCCGCTGCTGCAAAACGTCCAGCAACATCCATGACCGCGGATACGCCGAAGCTTTCCGCGGCCCAGCCGTTCCCGGGACTGCGACCGTTCGAGTTCGAGGATCACGCCTATTTTTTCGGGCGCGAGGACCAGACCTATTCGCTCTATCGCCTGCTCAGCTACAGCCACTTCGTTGCCGTGGTCGGCAGTTCGGGCAGCGGCAAATCCTCGCTGGTCAAGGCCGGCCTGTTTCCGCTTCTCGACCGCGAAAGCCAGGGCGACGGCGGTCATACCTGGTGCCGGATCGAGATGCGTCCCGGCGGCGCCCCGGTGGCGCGGCTGACCGACGCGATCCTGGCCGTTTCGACCGACCAGGATCCGCTCGTCGCCGCCGCGCGGCGCGACCGGGTCGCCGCGGCGCTGCGCCGCTCGAGCTACGGCCTGTCGGATGCCTTGCGGGAGATCGACAGCATCGGCGACAAGACGGTCATTCTGCTGGTCGATCAATTCGAGGAGCTGTTCCGCTTCGCCTCCGGCGGGCTCGAAGCGCCGGGACGCGACGAAGACATGCTCTCCGACGACGAAGCCGCCTATTTCGTGCAGCTGCTGCTGGAGGTCACCCGGGACAGCTCGCGCAAGGTTTTCGTGATGATCACCATGCGCTCCGACTTCATCGGCGACTGCGCCCGCTTCCAAAGCCTGCCCGAAGCGGTAAGCGCCACGCAATTCCTGGTGCCGTCGCTGACCCGCGACCAGCGCGAGGAAGTCGTCCGCAAGCCGGTCGAGCGCGCCGGCGGAATGATCGAATCGCCCCTCGTCGAGCGCATTCTCAACGACAGCAGCGACCAGCTCGACCAGCTTCCCGTGTTGCAGCACTGCATGTTTCGCATGTGGCAGGCCGCCGGCTCCCGCCCCGCGGCCGACGGCATCCGGCACCTCACCGGCGACGACTACAAATCGATCGGAGGAATCAACCAAGCGCTGTCGCAGCATGCCGACGAAATATTCAACCGCATGCCCGAATGGAGCGTCGATATCGAACAGGTGTTTCGCGCGTTGTCCGAACGTGATCGCAGCGGCCGCGCCACGCGGCGCGCGCGGCCGTTCAACCTGCTCCAGCAGGAAACCGGCGTTCCGGAGGATCGTCTGCACAAGATCCTCGATCGTTTTCGCGACGACGACTGTTCGTTCCTGGTGCCGTCGTGCTCCGCCGTCGCGACGCTCGCGCCCGATACGCTGATCGATGTCGGTCACGAGGCCTTGCTGCGCGGCTGGGGCAAGGTCCGCGGGGCCGCCGTGGCGTCCGGCGTCCCGGACCCGACCAATATCGGCTGGCTGCGCGTCGAGGCCAATGACGGCGCGCAGTATCGCGTGCTGCTGTCGATGACCGAAGGAGACGACAGCGAAACCGCCATCATCCAGTCGAATCTGGTCGATGAGCGCTGGAAGTGGTGGACCTCGCCGCCCCGAACCGAGGCCTGGGCCCGGCGCTATTCGCCGGACGCGACCGCCGCCGACCAGGGCTTCGAGTGCGTCAAAGCCCTGTTCGAACGAAGCAAGCTGGCACGCAGCCAGGAGGTCGATCGACGCAATGCGGAAGAACGACGCCGCCGAAACTTTCTGATCGCCATGGTCGCGGCGTCCGTGACCTCCATCATCAGTGCGCTCGGCATCGGCCTGGCGCTGAAGAACACGCAGCACGCTGAAACCCAGACCGCGCAAACCTATGATTATGCCGTTGGCCTGACGTCCAATCTGGTCGTCCAGTTGCTGGCGGAATACCAGAGCCGCAATATCCCCAAGGAGGTCATCAGCAAGATTCTCGCCACCGTCGAGACGACCTTGAACCGGTTGCCCAACGATTCTTCCGACCGGATCGCCGACTACAAATTGTCGCTGCTCCAGCTTATCGTGGACAGCTGTTACGACATCGGGGACACCGATTGCGCGCTGAAAAATGCCGTGCGGATGAAGGACCTGGCGATCGACCAGAATCGCAATGATCCAGCGGGAAAATGGGAGCGGGCGGTGTTTCGCGCGGCATTTCGCGTCGGCGATGCCAAGGCACGCCAGCGCAAGTTTGATGAAGCCCTTCAGGAGAATCTCGTCAGCCTGGACTATGCGAAGCGGTTTGCCACGCGGGAGCCGGATAACGCCACTGGACAAAGCGACCTGGTCCTCGCCTATCGCAAGGTCGCCGATACCTATCGTGTTCTGAGCAACGTGAACGAGTCGCGTACGGCCTATGAATCGGCGCTCCAGATCGCCCAGCAATTGTCCAGCCGCCGGCCGGACGACGTCAGGGCGCGGCGCAACGTCGCCTTGACCCAGATCGATCTCGGGCGGTTGCTGGTCGACGCGAGCCTGGAAGGCGCTAGTAAATATTACGACGCCGCGCTGGCCACCGAACTTGACGTCATCAGATTGGAACACGGCAAAAACGATGCCTCGGTGTCGCAGCTGGCATTGGCCTATCTCGGCGCCGGAGATGTCAAGCTGCGGCAGGAAAAAATCGACGAGGCAATGGCGGACTTCAAGCTGGCGCTTGCCACGATCGAACCCTTGGCGACCAGACCGGATGCCAAGGTCGACTGGAA
>JAQGJF010000395.1 GCA_028290765.1 Tardiphaga sp. | reverse complement strand
CGCCAGTTTGGCGTCTTTCTGCGCGGTCGGCGTCGTCTCCTGCTTCCAGGCCCGGATCACGGCGGCGCCGACCGCGAGGCCCAGCAGCAGCCGCGTCCATTCGGTGGGCAACAGCGCAACGACCGTCACCCCGATCGGGGTGCCGAGCAATGCGCCGAGCGCCAGCCATTTCAGCACCCGCAGGTCGACGCTCCTGCGCTCCATCGGCAATGTCAGAACACCGATGGCAAACTCCAGCGGAAACACCACCGGCACCGCCTGCACTGGCGACATCGCGATGGTCAGGATCGGCATCGCCGCCAGCGCAAAGCCGAATCCCGAATAGCCCCGCACGATGCCGCCGAACAGCGCGGCGAGCAGGATGGTGACGAGGAGATGCGGATCGGGCAGGGCGCTCATCGGTCCGACGATTCCCGCACGATCAGTTCCGGCGGCGGCGCCTGGATGAAGCGGCGATGGCTTTGACCGTTCAGCCGTTCGAGCAGCAATTCGACCGCGGCAGCGGCAATACGATCCAGATGCAGGTTGATCGCCGTCAGCTTTGGCGTGCTTTCGCGGGCGCGATGGCCGTCATGGCGGGTGACCAGCATCAGGTCGCGCGGAATCTGCAAACCGAGGTCTGTGGCGGTCCGGATCGCGCCCGAGGCGAAGGCATCGACCGGGACGCACAGCGCATCGATCCGCGGATGTTTCGTCAGCAGGCGGGCGCAGGCATCGGCGCCGCCGGCCTCACCCAGGCTCTCATCGACCCGGACGATGCGGGGCGCCATGCCGCGCGCGGCGGCGAAGGCCTCGTATTCCCGCTCGGCTTCCTGATAGGAGTTGCGGCGTTGTTTGCCGATCACCAGCGCAATGTCGCGGCTGGAGCGCTCACCCAGATGCGCCAGCATTAGCCGGGTGGTCTCGGCCGAGCGCAGGTCGACATAGGGGATGTCATCCTTGTCGTTGAGCTGGCGGCCGATCGTCACCACCGGGATGCCGCGCTGGCGCAGCTGTGAGACCTCCGCATCGTTCTCCAGCGGCTCCACCACGATCGCGCCGTTGATGTCCAGATGCTCGATCGGTAACCGCCGGGCTTCGGATGGCGGCACTAGCACCAGCGCCAGGCCGTTTTCGAGCGCCGCCCCGGCCGCGACGGCGGCGATCTCCATCAAAAAACCCAGCCGGGAGGGACCGGCGGAAACCGCGAAGGGCATCGACGACAGGATCGCGATCGTGTTGGCCCGGCCGGTGCGCAGCCGCTGCGCGCGCAAATCGGGTGTATAGCCCAGCCGCTTGGCGGCGGCCTTCACCCGTTCGCGGGTGAGGGGATCGACGTGGCGGTTCTCGGTCAACGCGTTCGAGACCGTGGCCGGCGACACCCCGGCGGCCCGGGCGACGTCGACGATCTTGGGTCGGCTCTTCACCATGTGCGCCCAGACGGCCGTCGTTTGACGCCGCCGCGCGCAAAAGCCGTGCGAATGGGCAGCCAAAGCCGACACTTTGTGCAGCCGGGCAATTGACTCGAACCGTGGATGATCGCCATTTTACCCTTACAAAATCGATTTAGTGACCTCACCGGCCGAGTTGTACGGTGTGGCCGGCCAATTGGAAACAGATTTTTCTCAACCGCGCGGGGATGACGGCCATGTCAACAACGGTGCTTCCTGTCGATGAAATGCTGCCGGCCCGCAGGCTGGTCGTGCTGGGGCTGCAACACGTGCTGGTGATGGCCGCCTCGCCGATCACCTCGGTGTTCCTGGTCAGCAAGGCGCTCAACTTCTCGCCGGCGCTCACGGTCAACCTGATCAGCGCCACCTTTCTGGTCTGCGGGCTCGGCACGCTGCTGCAGAGTTTTGGGCCGTGGAAATTCGGCGCGCGGCTGCCTTTCATCATGGTGCCGGGCGGCGCGCCGATCGTGATCTTCCTGACCACGGCGCAGCAGACCGACGTCCAGACCGCGGTCGGCGCGGTGATCCTGACCGCGCTGTTTTATTTCCTGATGCTGCCGGTGTTCACGCGCTGCCTGAAATTCTTTCCGCGCGCGGTGATCGGCACCATGCTGCTCCTGGTGGCGATCAATCTGGTCAAGGTCTATGGCGGCATCATCACCGGCGCGCCGAATTCGCCGAATTTCGCCGCACCCGCCGGCATCCTGCTGGCGCTGGCGACGGTCGGCTTCACGCTGTTGTTCGCCCGGGTGTTCAGCGGATTGCTCGGGCAATTGTCGGTGCTGTTCGGGCTGCTCGCCGGCGCTATCGTCGCCGCCGTCCTTGGCATCATGACCTTCGACACGGTGCTGCCGGGCGCGGTGCTCAGCGTTCCGACAGTGTTTCCGTTCGGCATGCCGAAATTCGACATCATCGCGGCGATTCCTTTGATGGTGTTCAGCATCATCTCGATGGCGGAGGCGACCGGCCAGACCGTGGCGATCGCCGAAGCGGTCGGCAAGGACATCGATGCCCGCGTCGAAGTGCCGAAGACGATCCGCGGCGACGCGCTGGTCTCGCTGATCGGCGCTTGTCTGGGCACCTCGCTGATCATCACCAGCGGCGAGAACATCGGCGTGGTGCGGGCGACCGGCGTGCGTTCGCGCTATGTCACCGCGACCAGCGGCGCCATCCTGATTTTCCTGGCGCTGTTCGCGCCGCTCGGACGGCTGATCAACGCCATTCCCGGTTCGGTGGTCGGCGGCACCGCGGTGATCGTGTTCTGCATCATCGCGGTGATGGGCATCGACATGCTGCGCAAGGTCGACCTGCGCGAGCACGGCAATTTGTTCACGCTGGCCGGCGGCCTCACCATGGGGTTGCTGCCGATCCTGGTGCCGGGCATCTACAGCAAGTTTCCGTTCTATGTGCAGATGGTGCTCGGCAATGGCCTCGCCGCCGGAACCATCACCGCGGTGATCCTCAACATCGCGTTTACGCATCTCAGCCACCGCGCGGCGCCGGTGGTCGCGGTCGAGCCCGC
>JAQGJF010000381.1 GCA_028290765.1 Tardiphaga sp. | reverse complement strand
TTCTGCTTGAGCAGGACCGGCGGACCGCTGAACGGCACGTGGTCGCGCTGCAGACTTTTTGCCAGCGACTTGACCGAACCCCAGCCGCCGGATGGCGAGTCGTAGGGTTTCACCTCGAGATCAGGAGCCAGCTTGCGTGTTCTGCTCATGTGTCGTTCTCCTGAGACGGCGACGTGAACAGCAACGGTTCGCCGTCGCGCGAAAGCGAGTAAAGCGTCAATCCGGCCGCGGCGGCCAGACGTATGGCTTGCGCGGTCGGCGCCCCGGCGGACACCAGGCCTGGAAAGCCGGCGGCGACGGCTTTTTGCACCATTTCAAACGAGCACCGGCTGGTGACCAGGCAGAAGCCATCGGGACGCCGGGCTCCACCGCGCGCAAGAGCGCCGATCAGCTTATCGAGAGAATTGTGCCGGCCGACGTCTTCGCGCACGGTGTGAAGATTTCCGTCCGAGTTGACCCACGCCGAGGCATGGGCGCAGCGTGTCAGCCGGCTCAGCGGTTGCCATTGTCGCAACGCGGCAAGCGCCGCCACGATCAGCTCGGCATCCAGCGGAAGCGACGGCGTGACACGCGTTTGCGGGCGCGCCACGTCCTTGAGATCCTCGACCCCGCAAAGGCCGCAGCTGGTATGACCGCGCATCTGACGGATCCGGCGCCCGGCCAGATAGCGATGCAGGTGCCGGCCGGTGAGCGGGATATCGACGGTGATGCCCTCACTGCCGTGCGACACCGCCACGTCGGGACAATCGGAGCAGGATTCTATGACACCTTCGGAAATGGAGAAGCCTGCGGCAAAATCCTCCAGATCGCACGGCGTCGCCATCATTACGGCGTGAGCGAAACCGCTATAGCGGAAGGCGACGGGCGTCTCTTCGGCGACGCAGACCAGCCGCGACTTCCGGATGCCGCCCTCATCGCAGGTCGCAGAAACCACGACGGAAACCAGATCGGCCTGCATATAGCGCTGAAGAGGCTGGTTCATTACGTCGTCCGCAGTTGCGAATTTTAAAGCCGTGGCAACGGCAAATGTTCCAGCGGGTATTTTCCCGTTCGTTGAGTCCGCCAGCCTACATTGAACGAGGGAACCTATCGGTCGAGCAAGGCTTGTTACGGCCAAGTTCCACGCGTTGAGCGACCGATACGACCATGCGGATCATCCCTGTGCTTCTCGGCCTGGCGGTCGCCACGGCAGGGTGCGAGCGAGAGGAGCGCGAGCTTCGCCTCGATCCGCCGCTCGCGGCCGCGCTCGACGAAATCGCGCTGATGCCGAACCGGATCAGCGGCGCACCGCCGCAAATCTATTTCGCGCTGAACCAGCCGTATGAATTCAATGCCTATAATCTCAGCCAGGGCAAACGGCTGTATTCCTGGTTCGGCTGCAAATCCTGTCACGGCGACGGTCAAGGCGGCGCAGGCCCGGCCTTCCTCGACGGCTGGTGGAATTACGGGCCCGAGATGGTGTCGATCTTTGCTTCGATCCGCGACGGCCGCCCGCACGGTATGCCGGCGTTCCGCGACAAGATGACGACCGAACAGATATGGCAGCTCGCCGGTTACGTGCAGACCATCGGCGCCTACAGTGCGAAAACCGCCGCCCCCAGCCGCAACGACGAGAAGCACACCCGCCCGTCGGAAAATCGCGGGCCGGCGGCGAAGCTGTTCGATCAGGGGCCGACGCCGCTGCACCCTGACCAGGGCCCGACACCATGATGCGGACGCGCGGATTAACGCTGCTCTCGCTGGCGGCGTCGCTGACGCTGGCCGGATGCTCTGGATGGCAATCAGCGCTCGACGTGCATGGCGCTTCCGCCATCCACCTCAGGCAGCTGATCATTGCGATCGTCGTGGTGTGTTCGGTGGTCTGGACGCTGGTCATGATCGCGCTGATCCTGGCGCTGCGTCGCAACCGCGGCGCGGATCCGCGGGCGGCCCGCACCAATCCGCAAACCGAGCGGCGGATGACGCTCACCGTCGCCGCTGCTGTCGTCGCCACCGCCGTCATCATCAGCGCCTTCACAGTGTCAAGCTTTTTCGTCATGCGAAACCTGAATGCCGCCGGCAGCGAAGACCTCACGGTGAAGATCCGCGGCCTGCAATGGTGGTGGGGGGTGGAATATCTCGGCCCCGAGCCGGGCCAGCGGTTTGAAACCGCCAACGAGATCCACGTCCCGGTCGGACGCAACGTCCGTCTGCAGCTCGAAGGCGTCGACGTCATCCATTCCTTCTGGGTGCCCAGTCTGGCCGGCAAGCAGGACCTCATCCCAGGTCGTCCCAACGAACTCGTCATTCGCGCCGAACGGGCCGGAGTCTATCGCGGCCAGTGCGCGGAGTTCTGCGGCATGCAACATGCGCACATGGCTTTCTTCGTCATCGCCGAGGAACCTTCGGTTTTCGAGGCCTGGGCCCGCCTGCAGCGCCAGGACGCCGCCACTTTGCCCGACCCGGAGATCGCGGCAGGGCGGCAGGCGTTTCTGGCAAAGCCGTGCGCGGCATGCCACGCCATCCGCGGCACCCCCGCGGACGGCAAGACCGGCCCCGATCTCACCCATGTCGGCGGACGAAAATACATCGCCGCAGGGCTGCTCGAGACCACCCGCGGCTCGCTTGCGGCCTGGATCGCCGATCCGCAGACGCTCAAACCCGGCAACAACATGCCGGCGGTCCCGCTCGAGCCGGCGGAACTGCGCGCGATCTCGGCCTATCTGGCGAGCCTGCAATGACAAGTGAAGCAGCAAACCGCGACAGCGATTACGGCCGGGTCGAGCTGGAAGCCGTGCTCGCGGAAACCTGGAAGACGCCTTCCGGCATCTGGGACGCGCTGGCGACCGTCGACCACAAGGTCATCGGCCGTCGCTACATTTTCACGGCGTTCGTCTTTCTCGCACTGGGCGGAATCCTTGCGGCGCTGATGCGGCTGCAACTGGCCCAGCCCGAGGCGCGGCTGATCGGACCCGATCGCTACAACCAGATCTTTACGATGCACGGCGCCAACATGATGTTCCTGTTCGCGGTGCCGGTGATGGAAGCAATGGCGGTTTATCTCGTTCCGCTGATGGTGGGTACGCGCAACATCGCGTTTCCGCGGCTGAATGCCTTTTCGTACTGGATCTATCTGGCTGGCGGCGCGCTGTTGTGGATCGCCTTCGCACTGGACATGGGTCCCGACGTCGGCTGGTTCGCCTACGTGCCGCTGTCGGGACCGCAGTATGCCGCCGGCAAGCGCGCCGACATCTGGGCGCAGATGATCACCTTTACCGAAGTCTCCGCGCTCGCCGTCGCCGTGGAGATCGTGGTCACCATCTTCAAACAGCGCGCACCGGGCATGTCGCTCGATCGGATGCCGCTGTTCGTCTGGTCGATGCTCGTCACCTCGTTCGTCATCATCATGGCGATGCCAGCGATCATGATCGCCAGCACCAGCCTCATTCTGGACCGGCTGGTCGGGACGCATTTCTTCAACCCGGCCGAAGGCGGCGACGTGCTGCTGTGGCAGCATCTGTTCTGGTTCTTCGGCCATCCGGAGGTCTACATCATCTTCCTGCCGGCCGTCGGCATGGTGTCGACGATCGTCGCCACCTTCGCGCGCCGCCGGGTGTTCGGTTATCTGGCGATGGTGATGGCGCTGATCGCCACCGCGATCCTGGCGTTCGGCTTATGGGTCCACCACATGTTCGTGACCGGGCTGCCGCGGCTGGGGGAAAGTTTCTTTACCGCTTCCAGCATGGCCATCGCGATCCCGGCGGGGGTCCAGATCTTCTGCTGGCTGGCGACGCTGTGGGACGGCAGACCGGTGTTCCGGACGCCGCTGCTGTTCGTGATCGGCTTCATCATCACCTTCGTGATCGGCGGCATGACCGGCGTGATGGTGGCTTCGGTCCCGTTCGACACCCAGGTGCACGACACTTATTTCGTCGTTGCGCATTTTCACTACGTCCTGATCGGAGGCGCGGTGTTCCCCTTGCTCGGCGCCGTCTACTACTGGTTCCCGAAAATAACCGGCCGAATGATGAGCGAAAGGCTCGGGCGGTGGGCGTTCTGGCTGATCTTCATCGGATTCAATCTCACCTTCTTCCCGATGCACATCCTGGGACTGCAAGGGATGCCGCGGCGGATCTACACCTACCAGCCGGACATGCCCTGGCATGGCCTGAACATGTTCGTCAGCCTCAGCGCCATCATCCTGACAGCCGGCTTCCTGGTTTTCTTCATCGACGCCATCGGTGCGTCGCGCCGGGGTGAACCGGCCGGCGACAATCCGTGGGATGCACCGACACTGGAATGGGCGACGTCGTCGCCGCCGGCGAGCTACAATTTTGCCTGCATTCCGGTAGTGCACGGGTTGAGCCCGTTATGGGACCAGCCGGATATCCTCGACGTCGCCGGCGGCTTGCGGATCGACCGGCGCGAGTTGATCGTGACTTCGGTATCGGCTGCGGAACCCGAGGCCCGCGAGGCTTCGCCGCGCAATTCGATCTGGCCATTATGGGCCGCTGTGGCCACCTCCGTGATGCTGATCTGGTCGATCTTTTCGCCATGGGCCGTTGTATGGGGATCGATACCGGTCGCAATCGCGTTGATCGGCTGGTTCTGGCCGAAGGGCACGCCGGAGGACGAGGCATGAACGAACGCATCGTGCGCGATCTCTCCCGACTTCCGATGCATGGCATGGGCAGCGCCAGCCCGACCTGGTGGGGCACGGCGGCCTTCATGCTGATCGAGGGCACCGGTTTCGCCCTCGCCATCGCCGTTTACCTGTACCTGATGAGCATCGCCGCGACCTGGCCGATCGATGCGCCACGTCCGGATCTTGCGCCGGGAAGCTGGATCACCGGCTTGCTGCTGGTCAGTCTGGTCCCGAATTATCTGGTCCTGAGGTGGGCGCGCGAACAGGACCTGCGCAAGGTGCAGATCGGCCTTGTCGTGATGTCGATTCTGGGAATCGCGCCCCTGGCCATTCGCGGCTTGGAATTTCCAGCCCTCAATGTCAGCTGGGACCAGAATGCCTATGGCTCGATCGTCTGGACTTTGCTCGGCCTGCATACCATTCATATCATCACCGATGTCGCCGACACGCTAGTTCTCGGGGTGCTGATGTTCACCCGGCATGCCGACAATCCACGCCGTTTTGGCGATGTCCAGGATAACTGCATGTACTGGGCCTTTGTCGTGGCAACGTGGCTTCCGATCTACGGCTGCATCTACTGGATTCCCCGGCTATGAAAATCTTCAGTCGCTTCGCCTGGCTCGTGACCTGTCTCGGATTGCTGCTCGCGCCGGCGGCCTGGGCGGTCAACATGCAGCTTGGTCAGATGCTGCCTTATCTTGATTGCAAGGGGCCGTACAGGTCCCTCGCCGCCAGTTCGTTGGCCGCTGTCGGGCTCGCGGTCCTCGCGGCGGTGACTTCCTGGCGGTCGGCAGGCCGTGCCGGACGCCTGGACCATTCGTCAACCCGCGCCTTCATCGGACGGGTGAGCGCCGCAGCCGCGGTGCTGTTCGGTTTCGCCCTGGCCTTGCAGGCCGTCTCGTCGCTGGTGTTGAGCGGATGCGAGCGCTGATCCTCATCGCGCTGCTGCTGTCGCTCCCGGCGGGGCCGGCGCTTGGCCACGGCGCGCCAGCCGATGGCGCGGAGCCGATGTGGACCTTCGATGGCTGGATTGTCGGCCCGCTGCTGGTTCTCGGTGGCCTCCATGCTTTCGGCTCGGTCGCGCTGTGGCGGCGAGCAAAGGATGGCCGCAGCGTTCGCCGCTGGATGACGGCGGCGTTCATCCTGGGGTGGCTGACGCTGGCGGGAGCGCTGGTGACCCCGCTGCATTGGCTTGGCGAGCGGCTCTTCACCTTTCACATGATTGAGCATGAGATCGTGATGGCGATTTCCGCGCCGCTGCTGGTGGTGGCGCGGCCGATCGGAACCATGCTGTGGGCCCTGCCGCGGACGCTGCGCATCGCGATCGGCCGCCTGCTTCGCAGTCCAGTGGCGGGCGCGGCCTGGAATGTGCTGAGCAACGGCCGCAACGCGACGCTGCTGCATGGGCTGGCGATCTGGGTCTGGCATGCGCCATCCCTGTTCGATGCCGCGGTCACCAGCATTGCCATGCATCGGCTGCAACATCTCAGTTTCCTGATCACTGCGATCCTGTTCTGGTGGTCGGTGTTCCGGCGCAGCGAAGCAGGTCTGGCCGCGTGGCACCTGTTCGTCACCATGCTGCATACCGCTGTGCTCGGCGCCTTGATGGCGTTGGCGCCGAGGGTGCTCTACACGGCGCAGACCGCAGCCGCGCGCGACTTCGGATTGACGCCGCTGGAAGACCAGCAGCTTGCCGGACTGATCATGTGGGTGCCCGCCGGCACGGTCTATGCCGGCGCCGCCCTGGCTTTCATGGTGATCTGGATCCGGCGATCAAGCGAAACGGGGAGAGCAGAAAATGCGCTCGGTGCGCTTTAGCCGGAGTTGGCCGGTCTGGACCCTGGTGGGCTTTGTCGCAGCCGGCGCGGCCGTCGCCGCCGTGGCCTGGAGTTCAGGTCGCCAGGCCGAAAGCGCTGCGATCGCCATGGCCGGAGGCGATCCGGCGCGCGCGCCGGCGATCATACGGCGATACGGTTGCGCCGGATGCCATACCATCCCGGGAATTCCCGGCGGCGACGGCCAGGTCGGCGGACCGCTGGCGGATATCAAGCACCGGGTCTATGTCGGGGGCGTCGTGACCAACGCGCCGGATCATCTGGTGCAATGGATCGTGGCGCCGCAACATTTCTCGCCGCGAACGGCGATGCCCGCGACCGGCATTTCGGAAGCCGAGGCGCGCGACGTCGCCACCTTCCTCTATTCCCGATGAGCTGGCGTCAGGGATTCGGCGTCGGCCGTGCAGGCAGCGACTTGATGTAGGTCGCGATTGCATTCCGGTCGGCGGCGGGCAGCATCGCCGTGTTTGTCACGACATCGGCCATCGACGATCCGACGCGGCCGTGAACCGGCGTCACGCCGCTCTTGAGAACTTCCGCGATGTCCTGCGCGGTCCACCCGCCAAGCCGGTCTGGCGTGATATTCGGCATATAACCGGTGCCTTCGGGATCGACGCCGCCGGCAAAGCGGGTTTCCGGCTTGATCGCTCCGAACAGGTTGCGCGACGAATGGCACTCAGCGCAATGCGTCGTCGCCTCCGCGAGATATCGGCCGCGATTCCAGGCAGCATCACGGGCCGGATCAGCAACCAGCGGAGCGCGATCAAAGTAGAGCAGCTTCCAGAAGCCGACAAAACGACGAATTTGAAACGGCAAAGCGAGGTCGTGCGGCGGAGTCTTGCCCGCTACCGCCGGCAGCGTCCGCAAATAGGCCATCAGGTCGCGAACATCGCCGGCTGTCATCTTGGCGTAGCTCGGATACGGAAACGCGGGGTAGTAGTGGCTGCCGCGCGGCGACACCCCGCTCAATAGCGCATTGGCGAGATCCACCGTGCGCCAGCCGCCGATCCCGTCGCTGGGGTCCATCGAGATGTTGGGCACTCGGAAGGTGCCATAAGGTGACGCCAGCGCCAGACCGCCACCTAGCCGCAGCCGGTCCGGCTGCCCGGGCCGGGCATGGCAGGAGGCGCAATCGCCGGCCGCGAAAACCAGGGCGCCGTTGGCGGCGTCGCCGCCATTGTCGAACTCCGTCTCGCTGGGAAATGCCGGTCGTGGCGCCGTGACGAGCCATGCGGCCAAGACGCCGGCACCTAGCAACATCATTAACCAAAGGCCGGCACGCATTTTCGCTCCACTAGGTTTTGCCAGAGCCGGCACCGCTCGTTTCAAGGCGGCTGCCGCATGGGCTGGAACGCCCCGGCAGAACACCCGTTCCGTCGCGTGCGCCGGCAGTTGCATCGCATCGTCCCGCGCCGGCACACCGCCTCAAAAAAATTTCGCGCCCCCTTGAAACTTTTTCGAGTTTTTATAATTTTCCGCCTGCCGCGAGAGCGGTGTCGGGTGCCATCAGGGCCCGGCGAGGCGGGCGCCGGCGGTGTCCGGAGCCCGCTCGTATCCATCTTGCTCTTTGGAGGATTTGGCTATGAGGACCACGACCTTTGACTTCGCTCCCCTGTGGCGCTCGACGATCGGTTTCGACCGCCTGTTCGATCTCGCCGACGCCGCGCAGCGGCTTGGCGGCGAGGACCATTACCCGCCCTACAACATCGAACGCGTCGGTGACGATCGCTACCAGATTTCACTGGCAGTCGCCGGGTTCAGCCCGGACGACATCGCGATCACGGCCGAGCAAAACGTGCTGACCATCGAAGGCCGCAAGCCCGACAAGGAAGCGCGCGAATATCTCTACCAGGGCATCTCCGCCCGTCATTTCAAGCGCCAGTTCAACCTGGCCGACCACGTCCAGGTGACGTCGGCGGCGTTCGAGAACGGCCTGCTTCGGATCGAACTGGTGCGTGAGATTCCCGAAGCGATGAAGCCGCGCCGGGTCCCGATCAACGGCCCGGACGAGATGTCGAACGTCCGGCAAATCGACAGCAAAGCGGCTTGATGGTCCGGCCGCCCGCGGCGTCTCCAGCCGCGGACCGTCGAAGCCCTTGCCAGGGCAGTGCAGCGAACGATCACGTCATGGTGGTGGAAGGCGCGCAGCCTTCCCCGATGGAAAGGAGCAAAGGAGACAACCATGATTTTTAATGCGATCAACCCCCGCCCCTCCCGCATGGACCTGCACGCAAATTCGCTTCTTGCGGCCACCTTCAGCCATCCGTCCGAGGTGTTGTCGCATCCGCTTTTATCAGCCCCGGAAAAGCGATGCGTGCTGGCGGCCTGGGCGTCGGACGCTTTCGCAGTCGAGGGGTCCCCCTGGCTGCGGCAACTCCCCGG